>CACZPC010000169.1 GCA_902782985.1 Oscillospiraceae bacterium | reverse complement strand
TGCATCGATATTGTACTGTGTATCGCCCTCGGAAATAGCAGATACGGGGCAAGCGTCAGCACAAGAACCGCAAGAAAGACAAGCATCGGAAATTACATAAGCCATTGTAATATTCTCCCTTCTTTAATGTAGATACATTATCTCATTAGTTTTAAATAATTACAAACAAAGTGATATCGATTTCACAGATTATTCATCATCACTATCGGTATAATCGGGATTATCATTAAGCATATCAACATCCTGAGCGGGACCCTGACATCCTTCCTTGTGACCGCCGCACCCGCCGCCGGGACAACCTGAAGCATTTAACGGTTCAAGCGATGCCCAGTCGAATGTCTCCACCTCGCTCAGATCATCAACGGTGAACTTTACCGACACCTTTTCCTCGATGAGATTAACATCACTCACGACACCCATTCCGCGAGGTGTTCGGATCTTCTTACCGGTCTTGGGAAGCCTCTTATGGGCATCGGCATAAGCGTCCTTCTCGAACTGCAGGCAGCACATAAGTCTTCCGCAGGCTCCGTTAAGCTTCGTCGGATTCAGGGACAGTCCCTGATCCCTTGCCATCCTCAAGGTGACCGGTGCAAAGTGGTTAAGGAATGTACAGCAGCAAAGCTCTCTGCCGCATATACCGATACCTCCGACCAGCTTCGCCTGATCTCTGGATCCTATCTGACGGAGTTCGATCCTTGCTCTGAATGCAGATGCAAGATCTTTTACGAGCTCTCGGAAATCAACTCTGTTATCGGATGTAAAGTAGAAGATCACCTTCTTGCCGTCGAAAGCAAATACGGCATCGACCAGGTTCATGTCGAGCTTATGCTTTTCGATCAGCTGGAGACACTTGTCGTAAGCTTCCTTCTCCTTAACTTTCTTAAGCTCGTAGCGCTCAAGCTCCTTCTCATTTGCCATCCTGAGTACGGGAAGCACATCTTCACCGACTGTATTATCCTCGATGTCCATGGGCTCTTCTACGACATGTGCGATATCTGTTCCCATGGAAGTCTCGACCATGACCGCATCACCTATCGAAAGATTCATTCCGTCGCAGGAAAACTTATATACCTTGCCTGCATCTCTGAATCTTAAGTTAACTATCTTTCTCATCTTGCCAACTCCTTATGTATTTTCAAGAGCATGCTGCAGCATGCAGCATCGTAACTTACGTTCACCTTTAATCCTTTCGCGAAATCAGTCACCGCATTTACGGCATTACTTACATTGATAAGAGTAAGTCCGCGGACATCGGAAATAAATCTCTTGATCTCATCCGCCTTATCCGCATTCTTGAGCTGACCCTTATCCGGGGACGCCAGGAGCATCGCGACATCTCCCAGTGTCCACTGCATAAGCTGCAGGAGCTCATCTGTCTTATCGGAATTATTATTCCAGTACTCGACTTCATCAGTCAGTATATCAGTGACAGACATCTTCGGACATCTCATGACAAAGTCGAATATCTGCTCACGCTCGGACGCAAAATCCTCATCGTCGGCCAGAGATAAAGCCTTGCCGGGGATACCTGCCGAGAAATCGGCACAGAATCTTATCTTTGCCTCGTCGCCGTCACACTTCCCCGATGCTCTCAATATCTCTGCCACTTCATCGGACGAATAAGGCTGAAGCTGCAATGTCGTAACTCGCGACAATATAGTATCGAGAAGCTTGCTCTGATCTGAGCACAGAAGTATAAATGCAACACCACGCGGAGGCTCTTCCAAAGACTTGAGAAGAAGATTCTGAGATACATCCGCCAGCTTATCGGCGTCGATCAAGTATACCTTGCGTGACGAGATCTGAGGATTGACGGCTATATCGGATATGAGTCCGTTCCTTAAGTCCTCGATCTTTATGGTCTTCTTGCCCTTTGCCGCCTCGAAAGTCTTATAGTCCGGATGTGTTCCCGCCTCGAAATATGTACAGGAAGGGCACTTGCCGCATGCTCCGTCACCGTTTGAAGAATCGCACATCAAAGCCTTGGCCAGCTCACGGCCGAAAGTATGCTTTCCGATACCGGGAGCCCCCGTAATGAGAAACGACTGTGCCGCCTCACCTTCGAACATCGAATTAAGGCGCCCCTTGATCTCCTTTTGTCCTACAAGGTCTCTGAAAGCCATCTCATTATCTCTTCAAATATCTCTTCGGGAGTTCTTGATGCATCGATCTTCCTGATCCTCGGATCCTCCGATGCCGCCTTGAGGTACCCCTCGCGTACTTTATCCTGAAAAGATGTCCCCAATGCTTCGAGCCTGTCCTCCTCACCTCTTCCGGTGCGGCGCTTAAGAGCCGTAATGGAATCAAGATCCAGAAGGAATGTAATATCAGGCTTAAGTCCTGCCGTAGCAGTCTTATTGAGCATATCCGTAAGATCGGCACCGAGCTCACGTGCGTAGCCCTGATAGGCAGTCGTGGAATCGAAGAATCTGTCGCATATTACGATGATGCCCTTCTCAAGTGAAGGTCTGATCACTTCTTCGGTTATCTGCGCACGTGCTGCTTCATACAAAAGGAGCTCCGCTAAAGGCACCATGGAATCATTCTTCTTATCAAGAAGGATATTTCTTATCTTTTCGCCTACTACCGTACCGCCGGGTTCGCGCACGACAATATAATCCTTGCCCAGCTCCTTGAGCTTATCGCTTAACAGCTCGAGCTGAGTACTCTTGCCGCAGCCGTCTATGCCTTCAAATGTAATGAATAAACCCTTACTCATAATCAATCCAGCTTGATCGTATGTATTTCGGCGATCTCGATCCAGATCTCCTTCTCGATACGGTCATTCTCGGCCTTGATATCGTCTACCGTTTCTTCGATATGAACAGGCTTGGAATACTGCTTCTTCTGAGGTCTTCTGTCGTTCCTCTCGCCTCTCTCCTGCCTGTTGCCGCCGTTGTTATTGAAATTATTATTCTTTCTGCCGCGGTTACCGCCGCCCTGATTATTATTCCTGTTCTCGGAAGACTGAGATGCGCCCTGGATCTCCTTGGACTCCCTGTTATCGTGTTCCTTGAGATCCTTTCCGTCCTGGTTAGCGTTATTGTTCTTCCTGGGACGGTTATTATTCCTCCTGCGGTTATTATTCCTGTTACCGCCACGGTAATTGTTGTTATTACCGCCGTTTCCTCCGCGGTTTTCCTTTTTCTTAGGTGCGCCCTCGGGGCTCATATTCTCTGCCATTGTTTCCTCCGTTATGAAACTTTAACTATAAAATTATATATATTCCTGCCGTAAACTTCAAATATACGGTCCGCGGTAACGCCTGACACTCTTATCCTCCGGGATGGGACCGTCGTATTCCATGATATCCTTTAAGGGACAAAGTACGAAAGCTCTTTCGTACATCCTCGGATGCGGTATCGTAAGCTTCGGATCATCACTTACCATATCATCAAATAGCAATATATCGATATCCATAGTCCTCGGACCGTTGGCGAAAAGCCTTACTCTGTGAAGCTTGAGCTCTATCGAGGATACTACCTTCAGAAGTTCGTAAGCATCAAGAGTCGTCTCGATCTTAAGGCACAGATTAAGGAAGAAGTCCTGATCCGAATATCCTACCGGCTCAGTCTCATAGACATCCGAACAGGCCGTGACATCGATACCGTTCGTCTCATTAAGGAGCACTATCGCTCTGATCAGATTCTCATCACGATCGCCCATGTTACTGCCGAGCGACAGATAGGCCGTATGCTTTGTCACTGCTGTGCTCTCCTCCTGGTAACGGTCGTCTCCATTGTCCTGAATATTCCTTCCACCGGTGCCTGAGGCTTTGATACAGTGACGGTAACTTCATCGATCAGAGGTGAGTAGCCGAGTACGCATCCGGCAATGTTATAAGCAAGATTCTCGATAAGATTCCCTCTGCCCGAAACAACGATATCCTTAATGAGTTCATATACCTGCGAGTAATCGACCGTATCCTCGAGGCGATCCGTAACCGCACCTGGGATCTCGTCAAATCCCATATCGCAGGTAACGATAAATACCTGCCCCTTCTCCTTTTCCTCGGGAAGGCAGCCGGTATAACCGTAAAACTCCATATCACACATCTTTACATGATCCATCAGACGCCCCTTATTATCCCTTCATATCCTGCAAGTGCATCGCAGGTATCTCCGACATTATGACATCTTACCATGTTTGCTCCCAGTGATGATCCCGCCAGCACCATACCGATCGATACGGGGTCACGCTGATCCGGAGCAGTGTCACGGTCAAGCAGAGCTGCAGCCGTCCTCTTACGTGAGCATGCGAGCAGCACGGGATATTTCCCGTATTCCGACAGCTTATCCATCGATCTGATCAGGTCGATATCCTGCTGTCTCGATGTACCGAATCCGATACCGGGATCCACCATTATGCTCTGCTCGGGAATACCTGCATCAAGAGCCTTTTTTACACTTGCCGCCAGCTCCCTGACAGCTCTCCCGACGATATCGTCATTTATACATTCGCCGTTCCTTCTGCAATTGAACATAAGGATCGCACCGGCATCATATTTCTTAACGACCTGAGCCATATTCGGATCATATAAAAATCCGTATATGTCATTGATCACATGTGCTCCGGCGGCAAGGGCACCCTCAGCCACACGGGACTTATATGTATCGACGGATATCACTATATCAAAGTTCGAAGATACTGCCTCTATAACGGGCACGATCCTCGTAAGTTCTTCATCCACGCTGATCTCCCTGTATCCGGGGCGCGTGGATTCGCCACCGATATCGATCACCGAAGCTCCTTCACCGATCATCTTCTCTACTGAGAACATAGCATCCGAGAGCTTGAAGTTCTTCCCTCCGTCGGAGAATGAATCGGGAGTAACATTAAGTATTCCCATGACCTTAGTACGATCATCGAAATCTATCGATCTTTCACGGCACGCATATGTGCCTCTGTATCTTCTTGATATATTCACCTTTCAGGAATTTCCTCTCTGACGATTGATAAGCGCAAGCGCCTCGTTACGAGTCCTCTCATCCTTTCGGCATCCGCCGCGCATAGCCGAAGTTACTGTCTTGGATCCGGGCTTTCTGATGCCCCTCATAGTCATGCAGAGATGCTCTGCTTCTATAACGACACATACGGCAGATGCATCTACAGCCTTGATGATCTGGTCGGCGATCTCGGATGTAAGTCTCTCCTGAAGCTGCGGCTTTCTGGATAATGTATCCACGATACGTGCCACCTTGGAAAGACCGAGGATCTTGCCGTCCCTGGGAATATATACCACATGGGCCTTGCCGTGGAAAGGCAGAAGGTGATGTTCGCACATAGAATAGAAAGGTATATCGCCTATAAGGATCATCTCGTCATTACCCGTCTCGGTAAATACCTTTACGTCCTTGGAGATATCCCTGTGAAGACCGGAGAAGACCTCCGCATACATCCTGGCAACACGCTGAGGTGTCTCGAGTAGTCCCTCTCTGTCGGGATCTTCTCCGATAGCCTTGAGGATAGTCCTCACAGCATCTTCGATGGCAGGCAGATCCATGTTCTTCCTGCTCTCCTCGGGTATGCTCAAATCAGAATCATAATCGTACATCTTTATCATCTCCAATCTTATTCTTCGTATCCCGAAGAATGCTCTTTTCTGTATTCCATCGGGGTTATCCCCATCTGTTTTCTGAATGCGACATTAAATCTCTGAGGGCTTGAGAATCCCGCCTGCGCTGCAACGCCCGAGACCTTTATCTCCTTATTTTCCAGAAGCTCACATGCCCTCTCTATCCTCTTCTTCATGAGATATGACATGGGACTGATACCGAATTCATCTCTGAATGCTCTGGTGAAGTACCCCTGGCTCAAGTAGACATAAGATGCGGCATTGGCAACCGTGATACCTCTGTCGTAATTACTGTCGATATATTCCTTGGCGATAATGACAAGCTCTCTTGCCTTGCCGTTCTTCACCCTGAGAGACTCCTCCCACTCGCGCTTCATGGCTCTGGACAATGTCACCATAAGCTCGACCGTAAGGATCTGCATCATAAGATCCTTCGCAAACAGATCTCCGTTAGTCTCTTCGACGATCCTCTCCATCAGGGTGCTGATATTCTTCTTATATGGTCCGGATATGATGATATACGGCTCCTTGGAAGTATCTTCCTCACCTGCGGCGAAATCCATAAAGCTTTCAAGAGACGGCTGAGCCCTGCCGGTATTATCACGATCCCTGGCAAAACCGAAATAAAGAACAATGGTATCTGCTACCGCCGATAATATCCTTACGCAGTGAGGTGTATTAGGTCTTATAATGAGAGCCTTACCCTTCTCTACCGATACCTTCTGTCCGTCGATGGTAAATTCCACGCTTCCGTTACGGAGATAGAAGAGCTCATGAGTATTATGCTTACTCATATCAGCCTTTGGAGTCTTCTTCTCCATGATATGGTCAAGTCCTTCAAATACTACAGGTACCATACCCGAATCGGACTTAATGCTTTCCTCTATCGCGGGAAGAAGTCTGTCGAACATCTGCTGTCTCCTCTTACTCGAATCTTATGTTGTCCACATATATCTCACCGTTCTTGGACTGATCCTCCACAGTGAACTTAAGGCTCTCGAGGGTTATCTCACCCTCATCTTCATATGTAAATATCAATGTCTGCCAGTTAAGCTGCTGCTTTATCTCCTGTTCGCCGAATCCTTCGATCCGAAGTGCCTTTCGCACCGTATCCGGATTAAAGATATCCACAAGAAGCTTTCTCTTGCCTCTTATCACCAGAGGAGCCATTATCGACTTATAAGTCAGATCCGGCTCAAATCCGTAAAGCGAGTTCTCGGTCTCATATCTTATATGCAGCGATGCACTTCCCTCGGTCTTGTGAAGACTGTCTGCAGTGATCACGCCGTTGCCCTTAAACGTCCTGTATACCTTGAGTTTCTGAAAGTCTTCGCCCTCTTCTCTGATGCCTACGAATTCCAGATTATCGCAGCTGCAGAAATAAAGATCCGGAGCATAATATGCTGCTTCCCTGTCAAATCTGAAAGGCAGCACGGGCAGATCATTCAGATTCTTGAAAGTAGCATCATGAGGGAACGGCGAAAAGCCGTATGTCACACTGGTCGGCTCCGTAATATCATCTCGCCATACCATTACTCGTACGCCGTGAAGGATACGTGCATTGGCAGGATAGAATATCCTGTCTTCACCGCAGATGGCAAATCCTCGAAGCTCGGTCTCACCCTCTGACAGCCTTAAGCCGTCACCGAGATTATCGAACTGGAGAATAAGCTTATTGCCTGCTCTCTCAACGCCTGAGCATGCGGGACATGACTTGGGCATCATGGGAGTGATATGGTGTCCCAATGCGATAACGGCAAGTCTTACTCCGAGAGTAAAGCTCTTCGTCTTATCGGGCAGGAGCAGATCATGAAGGCTTATTATACCCGTGGGCATATTGAGCTTTCTGCAGAAAGCCATGAGTTTCTCATTGAACTCGATGACCTTATAAGGGAAGTCATAATCGATGCTTCCGGGATGCATCGCCACAAAGAGCATCGAGGGCATCAGTGCATCATCGTATACTTCCTTAGGCTCGAAAACCGATGACAATGTACCGAGAAGACCCATAAGGAGCAGATCGTATCTTCCGAAGAGATATTCTTCCTTATCGGGAGAGAAAGACATTCCTCTGATAGTAAGTCCCCTGAGAGGATTGAGCTTGGCTCTGAACATGGTGCCCAGCCTGTACTTGGGCTTGATATATGCGGAATCCTCCGCCTTTTTATCTGTCTTGTATCTGATCTCGGAAAGCATGCCGAAATCAAGATTCTTGGCTGAACTGATATTATCTTCCTTGGGCTCCTGCTTCTGCTTGAAAGTCGAATCAGGAGATGTAGGGAAATCGAGTTCCAGCGCCTCCTTCTCGGCTTCCTCCTCGGCAGCCTTCTCCTCTGGTTCCAAAGTCAGCTCCTTGAGCTTCTTATCCTTCTCAAGATCGAAGTCAAGGAAGAACTTGCCGTCGCTCAGTTCCTTACGGAGCTTATCAGTCTCATTCATGTGGCGATCCTTCTTGAGGTTCGCATTGTATCTGCTCTCGTCAGCCCAAAGCTCCAACTCCTCGAGATAATCCGCCAAAGCGGTCTGATTCTCCGCCACTTCATCAGAGATCCAGTTGATTATGGATGAGCCTGCAGCCGACAGATCGACAACACCTACGGGATAATGGACCTGATCGGCAACCGTATATGCAAATGAAAATGCGGAAGAAGAAACATTTGAAAGCTCCTTCGTATCCGTTATCTTGATCCAGTGAGCATCTTCGAAATGAGTCTTCGGCTCGTATACGATCTCCTTATCCTCGCTCTCAAGGCCGTTCCTCGCAGGCGTGAAGAATCTCAAATGACTCATGACCTGACGCTTAAGAGGGATAGCGGGAGCAACCGCATTCTTCATCGGTATCGACAGGAATTCGGATCCGAGGAACACCCAGACATCACCGCATCGGATATCGCTCAGAGTGACCGTATCGGAAAAGCACTTGAAGATAAATGTATATGCATCCGTGGAAGCCTTATAAGCCGGAACGGTAAACTTAAAATCGCCCTTGGGAGAAGTCGTTGTCTCAAGGCTGAGGATCGTTCCGTATTCGGTATCAAGCTTTGATACCCTTCTGCCGTCAGTAGGATCCTTGGATACTTCCAGAGTTATTGTAGCACTCGGAGCAGCCTTGCCCTCGATAACGAAAGGCACCTGCTGCTGAAAGACTGTCTTATTGCTCAGCCAACTGGGCAGTACGATCTGATTTACCTGCATATACAAACCTCATTTCGCTTCACAAAAGGCGTGAAACACAAACATTATACTATAAAATACGATTTTTTCATCTTATGTGCTTGCAAGCGCAAAAAAATAATATTATTATCGTTTATGACAATTTTTCGCAATTTCGAGGTGATCCCATGGCATTTAGGTATGACCAATATTTCGAGAATATATGTGACCATTTCCCCGATGCATACTACGAAGATATCAGGAAGA
>CACZPC010000168.1 GCA_902782985.1 Oscillospiraceae bacterium | reverse complement strand
CCTGACTCGAATACAAGATATGAGCCCTCGCGCTCTAATACCCAGTTCTCGTTCTTTATGATCTTCTTGATATTAAGATCCGCATAAGTAGACTGAGTCTCGATCTCCCTCTTAATATCATCGCCGTACTCATCAAGGAATGAGCTCGTTCCGAATATAAAAACTGCAAAGGAAACAGCCATGATGATCAATGCCAGGACTGAAATGATTATGCCTGCGATACCTAATCCCTTGCCGTTCTGATTTTTCTTTTTTGCACTTGCACATCCGCATATCGAAAAGATAAGACCGGGCAGTGATGTAAGACCAAGTGTAACTATCGAGCAGATCGCCAGGACAAATCCCGTAACACACAATCCGTTAGTCTGACGGGCGGCAGGTCTCGGAGAAGACACGGGAGCACTCTGATTATATTGAACCGGTGCCGGTGCGACCTGAGGTGCCGGTGCGACCTGTGGAGCAGGCGCAGGAGCAGGTGTCGGCTGATATACACTCTCCGCAGTTTCAGGTTCACTTGTGACCTGAGGAGCAGCTGAAGCTTCCGGCAATTCGGTACCGCAGCTTACACAAAACTTGGATCCGTCTTCATTATCAAATCCGCAAAAAATACACTTCTTCATAAATTCCCTCCGAAATTCCATTCCGTTTATCCATAGCCGCATATAAGCGGATAATCAGATAATAGCACATAATGTAAAATTACACTAATATTATATTTGGTTTCTTAGGATTGAAGTATATATCTGCATGTCGCTCGAGAATTCCATACCGGTACTAACGTAATTGCCCTCTCCGAACCGACTTCTCAGACTGATATCTCAGACCTTATACTCTTCATTAAAGAGATTCGTAGACAAATACCTCAGACCTGTATCCGGCAATACCGCTACGATCGTCTTACCTTTGTTCTCAGGTCTCTTTGCAAGAACAGTTGCAGCATATATAGCCGCACCCGAAGAAGTTCCTACAAGGATACCGTCTGACTTAGCTGCCTCTCTTGCAGCTTTATAAGCATTCTCGGTAAGGACTTCTATCTTCTCATCATAGACAGTAAGATCCATTGTCTTGGGGATACGGTCTTCAGGGATACCTTCAAAAGGATGGACTCCGGTTATCTCCTCAGGATGAGGATTATCTTTACCGGGGAGCGATCTCTCATCAGGCTGGATACCGACTACCCTGATATTCTTATCCTTGTTCTTTAAGTACCTGCCTGTTCCTGATAATGTGCCTCCGGTGCCTACATTGGCAACAAGTATATCAATGTTGCCTTCCGTATCTTCCCAGATCTCGGGACCTGTAGTCAGTTCATGTATACGGGGATTCGATGGATTAGCACCCTGCTCTGCAAAGAATACCCCTTCCTCATTTGCAAGCGCATCCTTAAGTGCTCTTATTGCAACAAAGAAGTCTCCGTCACTTTCTTTCAGTGCTTTGGCAACGATAGGATCCGAAGATAGTTTTACCGTCTCACCTCCAAATGCCTTTATGACCTTGAAGCGTTCTTCGCTTACCTGATCCTGTACATATGCTTTGAAGCGATAGCCTTTCGCTGCTGCTATAGCCGCCAGGGCTATACCCGTATTGCCGCTCGTTACTTCAACTATCGTTCCTCCGGGCTTAAGCCTTCCGTCCTTTTCTGCATCTTCCACCATAGCAAGTGCTATCCTGTCCTTGACACTCTGGTTAGGGTTATAGTACTCAAGCTTGACCAGTATCTTCGCCTCAAGTCCGTGGGCCTTCTCATAATTAGTCAGTTCAAGAAGAGGCGTATTACCTACCAACTCCGTTATAGATCTTCTTATGCTCATATATGTTTCCTTCCTTAACTCCGTTTGATAAGGAAAGCGTAACACTTAATAAATCAGCAGGATAATCCGTATAACTTATCCCGAGCAATAAGAATAATGTATACGAGAAAACTCCGAAGCATATGCCTCGGAGTCATCTCTTGTTGTATAAGATCTACGGAATCGATTACTTTCTGCTGTTGTAGTCGTCGATAGCTGCTTCTATCGCTTCCTGAGCAAGTACGGAGCAGTGCATCTTGTAATCGGGAAGTCCGTCAAGAGCCTCGGCTACCGCTTTATTTGTAAGCTTCTTTGCTTCCTCAAGGGGCTTACCCTTGATAAGCTCCGTTGCCATGGAGCTGGAAGCGATGGCGCTGCCGCATCCGAATGTCTCGAACTTAACATCCTCGATGATGTCATTCTCGATCTTAAGGTACATCTTCATGATGTCACCGCACTTGGCGTTACCTACTTCTCCGATGCCGTTAGCATCCTCTAATACTCCTACATTTCTGGGATTTCTGAAGTGATCCATTACCTTTTCGCTATAAAGTGCCATATCTTTATCTCCTTCTTACAGTATGAAATTGCCTTTGCCTGCTACGAGGTCTCTCCATACAGGGGAGAATCCTCTTAAGTATTCAACTACTTCCTTAACTGACTTGATGATATAATCAGCATCTTCATCAGTTATATCTTCACCAAGGCTCAATCTTAAAGAGCCGTGTGCTACATCGTGAACTCTTCCGATCGCAAGGAGTACGTGGCTGGGATCCAGTGATCCTGATGTGCAGGCACTTCCTGATGAAGCCGCGATGCCCTTGTCGTCAAGAAGGAGAAGAAGCGACTCGCCCTCAATGCCCTCGAAGCAGAAGTTGATATTACTGGGAACTCTGCTTGTCTCATCACCGTTGATGGCTGAGTGAGGGATCTCCTTAAGACCGGCGATTATCTT
>CACZPC010000167.1 GCA_902782985.1 Oscillospiraceae bacterium | reverse complement strand
CTTTAACATATAAACTCTCCCGATGACTCTCATACCTTCCGTTAATATTCTATCCCTAAATCATGAAAGCATCGCGGCAGAAATAAGTGAATACATATAAAAAGCCTGCCGGCAATACCGACAGGCCATGATCATCAGATTGGTCTGACTTATTTCTCGAATACTTCCGCAGCTTCCTTAAGGAACTCTATTATGGGAAGATGCTGAGGGCACACGGCCTCGCACTGCCCGCACTCTACGCACTCGGATGCTTTCGCGGTCCTTTCGGCAAGTCCCTGGTAGTACATCTTGGGTCTGAACTCGTCTCCGGGATAGAGCCTTAATGTATTTACCGCACGGAATACGTCCGGGATGGAGATACCCATGGGGCATCCGTCAGTACAGTAACGGCATGAAGTACATGCTATAAGGTTAGCATCGAGCATCTTATCGCGTACCTCATTGACAAGTATCTTCTCTTCTTCCGTAAGAGGCTCGAATCCCGTAAATGTCTTAAGGTTATCCTTCATCTGCTCTTCATTGGACATACCTGAAAGGATAGACATTACTCCGGGAAGGGATCCTACGAAGCGAAGAGCCCAGGATGCGGCGGATGCATCAGGTCTTACCGCCCTGAACTTGCTTTCGAGATCGGGAGTAAGGTTAGCAAGCGTTCCTCCCTTTACAGGCTCCATGATGATCATGGGGATATCTCTCTTATGAAGTATCTCATAGAGTTCGCCCGATCTTACTACGGGGTTGTTCCAGTCGGCATAGTTAAGCTGGATCTGAACGAATTCAGTCTCGGGATGCTTGTCGAGGACCTGCTCCAGGAGTTCGGGACTTCCGTGGAAAGAGAATCCGAGATGCTTTATGCTGCCTTCTTCTTTCTTCTTCATGCCCCATGAGAAGCAGTCGTACTTCTCATATGTCTCATAATTAGCTCCGTCCTCTACCGAATGAAGGAGATAGTAATCGATATAGTCTGTGCCGAGTCTCTCTAACTGATCCTTAAAGATCTTCTCGACATCTGCTTCCTCATGGATACACCATGCGGGAAGCTTATCCGCCAATGTGAATGAATCCCTGGGATAACGCTTAACAAGAGCTTCCCTGGCGGCGACCTCCGACTTACCTCCGTGATAGATATACGCGGTATCAAAATAATTAAAGCCTGCCTTCATATATTCGTCGACCATCTTACATACGTGTTCGTGATCGATAACACCGTCCGTCTCCGGAAGTCTCATAAGGCCGAAGCCGAGCTTGGCGGAATCGCTGAAAATATCTGACATGATAAGTTACCCCCCTTATAAGAGGGATTATACTATCTGCACAACTTGCCAATCAATATATGATATTTGCTCAAAAATACCAATAATTTGATCTATCATCCTCGAAAGGCATCTCGTGAGGTACTCGGGATCTATTTGCCCTCCGGGTAGATCACGGGAAGAGTCGGAAGTTCCGTAGAGACTGTCTGTTCCTTTATCTCGGATACCGGAGTAATCACACCGTTCTGTCCGAGCCTTACCGGAATCCCCCTGCCGTCTATAAGTCCTCTTGCAAGATCCTTAACATCAGTGATCTTAGTGTCAAAGAGCATTCCGCCCATATCACCATCATAAAAATAGTGGATATCCGATCCTGCAGTCATCGGCATGCCGAGCTCGGTGGTATATTCGAATCCGAGAGCATTCATATTGGGCTTATTTGCCGCATTATACACTTCGACGCCGTCGCAGGCGGAAGGTGCGAGCCTGATATCGCTCAGATAATCCCTCTCACGGAAAGGATGAGCCTGGATCATTACGCCGCCTGCCTTTCGCACGGCATCATGGAGCTCGTGGCGTGTCATCTCCATTATGCATTCATTATCAAGGAGCCACTTCTTATCGATACCGTAAATGAGATATTCGTCTTTCCAGAAATTGAATTCGACTCCGAACATGACATTGATATCCCTGCCTTCCGCAGCCTTAAGTGCTCTCTCGTATCCGGAAGCATACATCTCTACCCTGTCGGCCCACGGCATGTCTTCGGGAACACAGGTATTACCGTTGAAGAAGTGATCTGTGACCACAAAGCCGCTGTAACCCTTATTGATCATGTAGTCGATATAATCTTCGCCATGCACCTTGCCGCAGGCGCTTGCCTCGCAGGTGTGAAGATGCGTTTCGTATAAAAATCCCATTTTCTTTATATCCTTGTTCTTTTTCTCACAGACTATGTTAGCACCGGGCAACCGAACGGGCAAGTAATGACAATTCATTCCGTCATTAGTAAAAGATCCTTAACAAATTCGTGCTATACTTCTTACATGATAATAAACTCGGGAATGAGAACCGATATACCCGCCTTTTACGGCAAATGGTTCATGAACAGGATCCGGGAAGGAAAGGTCCTCGTCAGGAATCCCTACTACGGCGAACAGGTAACTCAATATGACCTGACGCCGGACAAGGTCGACCTGCTTATTTTCTGCACCAAGGATCCGCGGCCCATGCTCAAATATATCGACGAGCTTAAAGCCTTCCGTCAGTTCTGGTTTGTCACGATCACACCATACGGCAAGGATATCGAGCCGTATGTCCCGGACAAGCAGCAGATACTCGATGCATTTATGGCACTGTCGGATAAGCTCGGGCTCAGGAATGTCAGCTGGCGCTATGACCCGATACTTATCACAGACAAGTACAGCCTCGAATATCACAGGGAAGCATTTGACATGATGTGCTACGAACTTAAGGGCTATACCGATAATGCAGTCATAAGCTTTCTGGATCTCTACGGTAAGACATTAAAGAATTTCCCGCAGGCTCGCGAGGTGACTTATTCCGAAAGAGAATATATCGGTCAGAACTTCTCGAAGATCGCTAAGGAATACGATATAACGGTAAGGACATGTCTTGAGGGACGTGAGCTCGGCAAGTACGGTATAGAAACCGACGGATGTATGACCAAGCGCATCCTTGAAAGGGCCGTCGGCTGTTCGCTTACTCCCCCGGGCGAAAAGAATCCCCGCCGCGACTGCGACTGCATAACGGGAAGAGACATCGGCGCATATAATACATGCCGGCACCTGTGCAGATATTGCTATGCCAATTACGACGAACGCTCTGTCATAAATAATATGAAAGAACATGATCCTGATTCGCCGCTCCTCATAGGACACCTGCGTGACGACGATATCGTCAGGAAAGCCGATCAGCGCACATTTATCACCGGTCAGATGATGCTCGATATCTGATCGCCTTAGGATAATAGACTATACAAAAGGCTCCCGCACTTTATGATGCGAGAGCCTTTATCAATATCTGTTTCTGTACCTGTCAGCCGAAAAGCTCGTCGAAGAACATTACGAAAGCATCCAGGATACCGTCTATGGATGAGCCGTTCACGAAGATGATCACGATCATCGCGATAAGAGCCAGGATCAGCTCTATCACGAAGAGGATAAGGATGGCGCGCTCGAAATTCTTTATATTCCTGTTCTTGGGGAATATCGAAGTGATTATCGTAAAGATGATACCGATAAGAGGGAAAAAACTAAGGAATGCGAACCAGAAGAACTTTGATGTGGATACCGGCCTGTATTCGGGAGGGCATGCATCGATCTTAGCCTGAGCCTCTGCTGCCTTTGCCTGATTCTTAGCAGCTTTCTTCTCTGCCGCCTCAGCCTTCCTTGCAGCCTTTTCTGCTTCTCTGGCTGCTGCCTTCTCCTGAGCAGCCTGAGCCTTCTCTGCATCCTTGGCTGCCTTAGCCGCAGCTTTGGCTGCATCCTTCTGACTGTTCTTAGCCGCCTTGGCAGATGCGGCCAGTGCAGCTTCAGCAGCTGCTGCACTCTCTTCCTTGGCTGCGACTACCGCCGCATCTATGGGAGTTATCGCATCCGTGGCTGATACAGGAGCAGGTGCGATAAGAGGAGCAGACGCTACTGCTTTTATCTCTTCTTTTGTCTCAGCAACTGCTTCGACAGCCTTATTATCTGCATCTGACGGAATATCGAATATCTTATTTTCTTCACTCATACAAAACCCCTCCCAAGAATATCAATGTAATTTTGATTATAGCATAAGGGACTTCGGCTGATTTTACCGTTATCTTACAGTCGGGACGATGATAAAGCATATAAAAAGGGGACCATACAAAGATGATCCCCTGTTATATGCTTACTATCTTTATCAGGCTTCTCTTACAGCAGCCTTCATGGATTTAACGAATTCTCCTACATAGCGGGGAGAATCCTTGCCGTGAGCTGCAAGG
The DNA here is from genome assembly GCA_902782985.1 of Oscillospiraceae bacterium. GTDB lineage: Bacteria > Bacillota > Clostridia > Saccharofermentanales > Saccharofermentanaceae > Saccharofermentans. The sequence continues at coordinate 2,217 of CACZPC010000167.1, read as the reverse complement.
ATCTTTATGATGGCAGATCCTACGATGGCACCGTCGGAGATCGAAGCCATTTTCTTTGCCTGCTCGGGATCGGATATACCGAATCCGATGGCACAGGGAACATCAGTTACTTCGCGGATCTTAGAAGTGATCTTGGACAGGTCCCCGGAGAATGAAGATCTTGTTCCGGTAACACCCATGCTGGAAACAACGTAGATAAAACCCTTTGCCTCCCCCGCGATCATGGCGATCCTATCCTCGGATGTGGGGGCGATCATGGAGATAAGATCCACATCATACTTCTCACAATAAGGCGTGAACTCCTCCTTCTCTTCAAAGGGGATATCGGGGATTATGAGTCCGTCGATACCGATCTCCTTACATGTCCTTATGAACTTCTCCGCATCATAAGAGAAGACAACATTTGCATAAGTCATAAATACGAGCGGGACAGTGACAGTCTCACGGATCCTGCGGACAAGATCAAATACCTTATCCGTCGTCACTCCGCCCTCGAGAGCTCTTAAGTTAGCGCCCTGGATCACGGGACCTTCCGCTGTAGGATCGGAGAAAGGTATACCGAGCTCTATAAGATCAGCTCCGCTCCTAACGGCCTCGAGTACGACCTCATAAGTCGTCTCAAGATCGGGATCACCGCAGGTGATAAAAGGTATGAATGCCTTACCCGAAGAAAATGCATTTCGTATATTACTCATAGATATTCTCTCCTCTGTATCTGGCGATAGCCGCACAGTCCTTATCACCTCTGCCGGATATGGTTATGACGATTATCTTATCCTTATCCATAGTCGGTGCGATCTTCATCGCATGTGCAACGGCATGTGATGACTCGATAGCGGGGATTATACCCTCAGTCCTTGATAAGTACTCGAAAGCATTTACCGCCTCATCATCCGTAACGGGAACATAAGAAGCCCTGCCGATATCATTAAGATATGCATGCTCAGGTCCGACTCCGGGATAATCAAGTCCTGCGGAGATGGAATATACGGGAGCGATCTGACCATACTCATCCTGGCAGAAGTAAGACTTCATGCCATGGAAGATACCGACTCTTCCCGTATTTACCGTAGCCGCCGTCTCAAATGTATCGATACCTCTTCCTGCCGCTTCACATCCTATAAGCTGTACTTCTTTATCCTCTATAAAATGATAGAAAGAACCAATGGCATTGGAGCCTCCTCCTACGCAGGCAATGACCGCATCGGGAAGTCTTCCCTCCTTCTGCATGATCTGCTGCTTGATCTCCTTGGATATAACTGCCTGAAAATCGCGAACGATCGTGGGGAAAGGATGAGGTCCCATGACTGATCCTAAGCAGTAATGAGTATCAGATACTCTGTTGGTCCATTCTCTCATCGCCTCGGATACGGCATCCTTAAGTGTTGCCGTACCTGTCTTGACGGGAATGACTTCTGCTCCCAGAAGTCTCATCCTGTATACATTAAGAGCCTGCCTCTTGGTATCCTCTTCGCCCATGAACACAACACATTCCATTCCCATGAGAGCTGCCGCCGTTGCAGTAGCGACACCGTGCTGTCCGGCTCCTGTCTCTGCGATAAGTCTTGTCTTGCCCATCTTCTTTGCAAGAAGAGCCTGACCTAATACATTATTTATCTTGTGAGCGCCCGTATGGTTAAGATCTTCTCTCTTAAGATAGATCTTAGCTCCGCCTAAGTCCTCGGTCATCTTCTTGGCATAATAGAGCCTTGAAGGTCTGCCTGCATAATCATTAAAGAGCTCTTCCAGTTCCTTATTGAAATCCGGATCGTTCTTATAATGCTCATAGGCCTGAGTCAGCTCATTAACGGCATTCATCAGTGTCTCGGGGATATACTGTCCGCCGTGGATACCGAATCTTCCTTCCTTATTCATCTTCATATTCCTTTCCTTACAAGCCTCATAAAGGCTTCCATCTTGGCTTTATCCTTAGATCCGTCGGTCTCTATACCGGAGCTAACGTCCACTCCGTACGGATCGAGAGTTCTTACGGCTTCGCTTATATTATCAACATTAAGTCCGCCTGCAAGGATATATGGTCTTTTTATCTTTTTCAAGAGGGACCAGTTAAATATATCACCGGTACCGCCTCCGGGCGAATCGAGTATGACCATGTCGGCGGAAGAAGACTCTGCCAGGGCGATATCGTCCTCCGACAAGATACCGAAAGCCTTGATAACATATGCCCCTGCTGATCCCTTGAGCTCCCTGATATAG
>CACZPC010000166.1 GCA_902782985.1 Oscillospiraceae bacterium | reverse complement strand
GAAGCAAGAGATACCGTTATCGACATGGTAGGAAGAGTAGCGGATGAAGTATTCATCCCCTTCACGGTCGGAGGCGGCATAAGGACCGTAGACGACATAAGAGCCATCCTTAATGCCGGTGCGGACAAGGTCTCTCTTAATTCCGCAGCAGTTAAGAACCCTGATTTTGTAAGAGAAGCATCAGAGAAGTTCGGTGCTCAGTGCATAGTAGTTGCTATTGATGTTAAGAGCAGAGAGGGACAGGAAGATAAATTCCCTTCAGGCTACGAAGTAGTAATAGCAGGCGGTACGAAGCCTACCGGTATTGATGCTCTCGAGTGGGCAAAGAAGGTCGTGGACTTAGGATGCGGAGAGATCCTCCTTACCTCTATGGATAAGGACGGCACCAAGTCCGGCTACGATAATAAGATCACATCCATGATCGCCGATGCGGTCGATGTACCTGTTATAGCTTCAGGCGGAGCAGGAACCATGGAGGATTTCTACGACGGTATCGTAGAAGGCAAGGCAGATGCGGTACTTGCTGCGAGCCTTTTCCATTTCGGAGAGATAAAGATCTCCGACCTTAAGGAATATCTTGAGGGAAGAGGTATTCCTGTCAGAAAGATCGGAAGAGAGCTTGACATGTGGGCTCATATGAAGAAGAATTCCGACGGTATGGTGCCCGCTATAACCGTGGATGATAAGACGGGCGAAGTCCTCATGATGGCTTATATGAACTACGAGGCTTTCGAGCTTACCTGCAAGACGGGCTACATGCACTACTACTCAAGGTCAAGGGAGACACTTTGGAAGAAGGGTGAGACTTCAGGTCACCTTCAGAAAGTAGTAGAAGGAAGGATCGACTGCGATAAGGATACTCTCCTTTACAAGGTCGAGCAGACGGGAGCCGCTTGCCATACGGGCAATAAGAGTTGTTTTTATACCACGATCGATGAGTGGGATACAGATATAAAGGAGTGACACTATGGATATCATCAAGGAACTTTACAGCGTTATCTTAGACAGACAGAAGAATCCCGAAGAGGGTTCTTATACCAACTATCTTCTCGGCAAGGGAACTGAGAAGATCTGCAAGAAGGTAGGCGAGGAGGCTGTTGAGACAGCTATCGCTGCAGCTAAGGGCAGCAAGAGCGAAGTTATCGCCGAGATCGCAGATCTCGAGTACCATGTTCTCGTTCTCATGGCCGATATGGGCATCACATTGGATGATGTGGAGAAGGAACTTCGAAGCCGCCGCTGATGAATAAAACGGATAACAGAGCTGTCGGTTTAGTGTCGGCAGTTTTGTTTTGCCCGAAAGGCAACCTCAGAGCACGGACTGCGTGATATATAGTACAGAAAGTAAATACGATCAAAAGAGGGACGTACATGATCACGAGCATACTGTTGCTGTTAATTTATTTATTCTGTTTTGTGACGACGATGTCTACCGCTGAACCCGGATTTACGTCGTTTTACGATACGATCATGAAACGTGCTCCGTTTGATGCAACCGAACATCTGCAGGAGACATTTATATCAGTAATGCACAACTGGCTTTTTTTTGTGCTGTTCGCTGCATTCGTTTTTATCCTGATCAATCATTTCCTGCTTCTTATAAAGGTTGCGCTTAGGCATATTACCGAGGCGATAGTCGGTTTTTGTATCTTTTTATCGTTCGCATATTATTATTACGCTTATATCAGACTGGCCAGATATGAGATCGAAATGAGCGACACGCATATTATTTATTTTGTCACCGCAGGCTTATCACTTCTTATAGCGGTGTTCAAGGTCATCCTCCTGATAAGAGACCATAAAGGGGTTAAGAAAGGTCATCTCGTATTTCCGGCGCTCGTCTTATCGGCATTTGGCGTGATGTTCTTCAGTTATGGGATCAAGGGCTACGGGATATGTAAAGAATACAACGTTAATTACGGCATCTACGGTCAGGAAGAACATGTTCTGAGGACTGATCTCGAAGATGCTTTCATCGGCAATTTCGCTAATCAGGCTGTTGATACTGAAAAAGGCTTATTTTTCATAGATTATGAATCCCAAGCTTTTCCGACCTGTATAAAGAGAATGGACAGTAACGGAGAGATAAGCACAGTCTATCAGTCGAGTGACAGATGGCTTTGGACGATAGGATACGATGACGGATATCTTTTCGTGAACTGCAGGAATGATCTTATCAGGATCGATCCTGATACGGGAGCCGATGAAAAGATCATTGATCCTGAAGACCCCGAGTATATTTCCGATGCATGTGTGGTCGACGGTAAACTTTACTACGTATTAAATGACGATAAAGCCCCGAGAATAATGGTCTGTGAGATAGAAGACGGAGAATTGTCGGAAGCGCAGCTTTACATATCCGACATTGATCTCATCGGGGTATGGACATATGATCCGGATGCTGATCTTCTGGAGGTATATATTGCCGGCGAACCTGCTCATCCGGGGTGGAGCCACGGTTCATGGCAGCAGCGTGCCGAGGGAATGTACAGGTATTATATTACCGAGGGACAAGATGAGGAGCTTGATAGATGCCCTGCACTGGCGATCTGCTCGGAAGACGGCTCGAAGGAATTTATGTACTATGTCGATGCGATTAATGTACATAACGGTATGTTATATTATGTACTTCTGAACGATCACGGCTTTGACATCTGCAGGTGCGATCTTGACGGAAGCAATACGGAAGTCCTGGATTCCGTAGATCTGGGTGCTGAATGCAGAGATCTTTATGTCGGCGGGATAAGGATAATTATCGGACAGGGCAGGATCGTAGTGTCGGGGTTCGGTCTGCAGGAGCAGCTCGGTAATGATGAAGGAACAATATGTTATGTCACGGATCTCGTTTAACGGGATCCGTTTTTATGTTAAAATAGTGCAGATGCAATATGCAGGATATTCCTCGTTGACACGATCTATACCCCGTGATAAAATATCACAGCTAAAACCCTTAGAGGTCTTTTTTTATTGTGTAAAAAATTGATCTCAGATTATGGAGGAGTCGAACAATGGCTAAGACAAGTGCACGTGACAAGCTCACACTCGCATGTGAAGAGTGCAAGCAGAGAAATTATCAGACATATAAGAATAAGAAGAACGATTCCGAGAGACTCGAGCTTAAGAAGTACTGCCCTTTCTGCCGTAAGCACACGGTTCATAAGGAAACAAAGTAATATAACGGTACAT
>CACZPC010000165.1 GCA_902782985.1 Oscillospiraceae bacterium | reverse complement strand
TATGTGTTCGGTCTTATCCTTCTGGTTGCATATATTGTTGCAGTTGAATTTGATGATCTGCATAAGTTCAGGGGCAAGATCTGGTACATCTCACTAGTGATCTCATTTATATATCTTATCCTTGCAGTGATACTTTATGATCTTAACGGAGCTCTTTCGGGAATATCACTGGTCATTACCGTAGTGATGACAGGCTGGTATAACACCAAATCGGAATATAGTTCCTCAAAAGCCCCGTTATTCTATCTTTTCGTCATATTTATATCGATAGCAGCTGTATCAGTTACTGGATTTAAGGATCTGTTTTGGTATGTGGATATCGGAAATGCTAATAAGATATTGTATGAGTCTACGGGTGCAGATCTTGTTATTGAACGTGATGATATTGATGACATAAGATTCGACTATATCCCGTATTCGTATGATATGGAACCATTGAATTCATCAATGGTCCTGAATCTAAACGGCTATGACTTCTATCACAGCAATTATAATAATGATCTGGACAGTTATTATGATTCTCTGGCGGTCGTCAGTAATCCTATCGGATATTCATATTCGGGTATGAGAGGCAGAGATTTCCTTGAGCTCATGAACGGCAGCAGATACCTTCTGTGTTATGAAGAGAAGGATACCGGACTAAAGCCTCCTTATTCGTATGAGCACATTTCGTCCGAAGAAGTTTATGGTCTTTATGCCGCTTCAACGGATGTTTCAATCGTATATTTCTATGATGATTTTGTATCTTCGAGCGTATATGATCAGTTATCGCCCATCAGCCGCGAAGAGCTATTGATGCAAAGATGCGTAACAGATGAGGGCGGCTCTGAGATGGATTTCGTTCCGCAGCATAATGAGATAGGGTTTACTGTGGCGGAAACGGAGAATGTTGAATTTATCGCTGACGATTCTTTTACCGTTACGGATAAAGGATATATCTTATTGGAGTTTGAGGATGTTTCCGATAAGGAGATAAGCCTTTATCTTGACGGATTGAATTCCGATTCGAGTTATGTTGTCGTTCCTTCTTTGATGCACGGCGAAGATTATATTTCCGCTGACTTTTTAGGCGGGATCGATGTCAATAGTTTCTATTACCACGGAAAAGATACTTTCCTTTTTAATTTCGGTTATTGCGAAGATACCGTAGATGGGATCAAGCTGATCTTTACCGTTCCCGGAAATTACACATTGAATGATATCAAGATCTACACCAGAGATTCCGAGCAGCTCGATGCAATGCTGAGATCATTTTATGATCAGGCATGCATGGACGATATTGCTTACGAGCTTGACGGTAATCATATCCGTATCAATGCTTATGCGGATAAGGATAAATACCTCTATATTGCCGTTCCGGATTCCGAGGGATGGACAGCTTATATCGACGGTGAAAAGGCTGATATAATAAAAGCAAATTCTGCCTTTATGGCCCTGCCGGTATCGCAGGGTGAACATGAGGTTGAGTTGGTCTATTTTACGCCTTATCTGAAAACGGGACTGATATGTTCGTTGATATCCGTGATCGGATTCGGAATTTACGAGTTTTGTAACAAGAAAAAGAAGGAAGCCTGATGACAAGTTTAAATAGCCGAAAGGAATTTTTACCGATACTCAAAAAGTACACGATATGGTTCGTGATATATGCACTCTTTAGCGTGATCGTTTTCTTTGCGGCAGGGCATAAGAGCATGTTCACTATGGCTGACGGCATATATCAACAGTATGCTTATTATCTGTATATCGGCAAATGGATAAGAAAACTTTGCAGTAATATTTTTATCAGACATGTATTCGAGCTCCCTATGTGGGATATGACGATAGGTATGGGAAGCGATTCGCTTATTACTTTATCGGCAGTGGCATATCCGCTTACCGATCCTTTTTACTGGTTATCCGCTCTTATACCTTATAAGGTATCCGAATATTTCTTTGATGCCTTGATCATATTTAAGCTCTATCTGTCAGGCGCCGCTTTTGCTTATTTTGCATACTGCAGGAAGGCAAAGGCAAACGGGATCGTAGCAGGTGCGTTGGTATATGCTTTTTCATCCGTTATCTATGTGTCATTTACACAGGCATATTTTATCAATGTCTTTTATCTGTTCCCGCTTCTCATGATCGGAGTCGACAGATTATGGAATAACAAAGGGTTCAAACTTTATGTCCTGATGCTCTGTGCCTGCGTGATGTATTCTTACTACTTTACGTATATGATGGGACTTCTGATCGTATTTTACTGTGTTATCAGATTTATATTTGATAAGGAGATGCACTCGGTCAAGAGCTTCCTGCGGTTAATCTCAAGGTTTATAGTCTATACCGTGATCGGTGCAGGCATCGGCATAGGATTCCAGCTTCCGGCTGTTATGAACCTTTCAGGACTTGATCGACTTACCCTAAAAGCGGAATATGCGCTTTTTTCTCCTGAAGTCTTTAAGAACCTTACCTTATTTGCATTCTCCAATACCGGTATCGGGCACGAAGGTTTCTGGGGAGTATCCTCAGTGTTCCTTTTGGCGGCGTTCGTACTTTTTGCAGACAGGAAAAAGGACATGTTCCTTAAGGTGTTGTTCGTGATCTACACTGTCTCGTTTGCGATCCCTGCCATAGGTTCTGTATTTAACGGTCTTAATTTCCCGACAGGAAGATATATCTTCGGTTATCTTATGCTGGCAGCTTATATCGTAACCGTAAAGTTTGACCGCATCCTTACGATAAAGACGAAGACATTACTCATTCTTACCGTGATCTCGGGTGTTTACTGTGTGTTGACAGTCATACTTACTGATGAATCCGGGTTTATATCAGGTTTATCGGCATTGATCATAACCGGCGCTATGAGCTTTATCAGCATGAGATCTTTAAGCGATAACAAGAAGTATAACATCCTTATGGTGCTGATGCTGGCATCCTGTGTTTTTCTGGGATATGCTCATTTTAATCTTTATCTTCTTTCTGTCGAGATGGAATTCGGAAGTTGCTATGATTATCTTCTGAACAGTAACGGTGTGCTTTTGATGACTGAGAGCGAGAGAGAGGATCTTAAGGACAGCAGGTTCGATTATGTGCCTTTCGTTATCGATGACGTTCCGCTTAATTCTTCGATGTGTCTGGATGTTAACGGCTACGATTTCTATAACAGCAATTACAATAATGATGTGGATAAGTACTATAACAAGATGGCGATCATCAGTAATCCTATCGGTTATATGTATGACGGTCTTCGTGGCAGAGGTTATCTTGAGATGATGAACGGTACGGAATATATCGTGATCGATACTGCTAATGAAGGCCATCTGTACGCTCCGTATTCTTATGAATTAGTAAGGAACATGGATGCCCTTGATCTGTACAGGACCAAGGACGGTACTTCGATGGTGTACTTCTACGATGAGGCCGTTTCCGAATCGGTACTTGATTCCATTGACCCCATATCAGCCGAAGAACTTATGATGGAAAGATGTATCCTTGAGGACGGTCCGTTGCTTTCGCAGTTTGAGAATATGCACGAACTCTGTGAATATTCTGTTGTTGAGTCTTCCGGTATTACCGAGACAGGAGAGAATACATACAAAGTAGAAGCGGACAGTTATATGGTATTGTCGACCGAAGAGATCTCCGACAGTGAGATAATCGTTTATCTTGACAAGATAAACGCCGACGATTTTTACGTAGTAACCGTGTCGTTAGGAATTGACGGATCTTATTTCGCTCATGATTTCTTTGAGGGTAAGGCTATTAACGATATGTACTATCACTGGAAAGATACATGCGCTTTTGATTTCGGATACGTAGAAGGTAAAGCCGATACCATAAGGATCTACTTTAATAAGCCCGGTACTTATTCATGGGAGGATATCAGGATCTATACGAGATCTCCCGAGCAGATAGATGAGACCGTGTCGAGATTCTATGAGCATGCCGACATGGATAATATTTCCTATGAACTTGACGGAAATCACATCCACATCAATGCTACAGCCGATCAGGATAAATATCTTTATATAGCTGTACCTTATTCTGCCGGCTGGACGGCAAAGATCGACGGAGAAGCGGTACCGATACTGAAAGCAAATATCGGTTTTATGGCGGTAGCAGTCGATGCGGGTTCACATAATGTGGAATTAACATATAGAACTCCGTACCTGACGGAGGGATTGCTTATAACTACCGGATCGCTGGCGGTTTTCCTCGCTTGCGTCGCTGTAGACAAAAAGAGGAACAACAAAAATGAAAAAAGTTAAGACGATAATACTTCTTCATTTGCTTATAGCCTTTTATTCTTTCGGCGGTGTTTGCAGCAAGATGGCGGCAGGAGAGAGATTTCTGAGCCCGAAGTTCATTTTTTACTATGCCGGATTGATCTTTATCCTGGGTGTATATGCGATAGCATGGCAGCAGATAATCAAGAGGTTACCGTTGACATTTGCTTATGCAAACAAGGCCGTCGGAGTTATTTGGACAATGATATGGGGAGTCTTTATATTTCACGAATTGATTACTCCTCAAAAGCTGATAGGATCGCTCATAGTTATGGCGGGCATAATGCTTTATACGAGAGGTGAGAAATATGAATAAGACATTGCTCATCTATTCGAGTGTATTGATATTAGGAGTGTTTATAAGCAACATCTCGCAGATCATCCTTAAGAAGTCTGCGGATAAGAAGCACGGTTCCGTTATTAAGGAATACCTGAATCCTTATGTTATAGGTGCTTATTTTATCTTTTTCCTTGCCACTTTTATGTCGATATATGCCTATAAGGTCGTTCCCTTGACTATGGGACCGATACTTGAATCGACAGGTTATTTCTTTATGACGGTATTGGGAATGATCTTTCTTAAAGAAAAGCTGAATGCAAAAAAAGCTGTGGCACTGTGTATAATAGTAGCCGGAATAGTGATCTATTCGCTATAGACAGGAGAGATCAGATATGACTAAAGGTTATGTTCATTCGTTGGAAAGCTTCGGATCGGTAGACGGTCCAGGAGTCAGATATATCATTTTCCTGAGCGGCTGCGCCATGAGATGCCAGTTCTGCCATAATCCCGATACGTGGAATATGAAAGAAGGCAGGGAATATACTGTTGAAGAGCTTCTTAACACTGCCGTAAGATATAAGGCTTACTGGGGAGAAGACGGCGGTATCACGGTAAGCGGAGGCGAGCCGCTGCTTCAGATCGACTTTCTCATCGAGCTTTTTAAGAAGGCTAAGGAAATGGGCATTAATACATGTCTTGATACCAGCGGTAATCCTTATACCGAGAAGGAACCGTTCTTCTCTAAGTTCACGGAGCTTATGAAATACACGGATCTTGTTATGCTCGATATCAAGCATATAGACCCCGAAGGACATAAGATCCTTACCAAGTGTTCTAATGATAATATACTGGCGATGGCCCGCAAGCTTTCTGATATGGGCATCCCGATGTGGATCAGGCATGTCCTTGTTCCCGAGCGAAATGATAAGGATGAATATCTTCATAAGCTCAGGGAGTTTATCGACACCCTGAAGACTGTAGAGAAGGTCGAAGTTCTTCCGTACCATACTCTCGGAGTGCATAAGTGGCAGACTCTCGGTATTCCCTATGAACTTGAGGGAATCGATCCGCCGACTAAGGAAAGGGTTGCCAACGCCAGAAATATCCTGGGGGCCTGACAGATGATATTCGCGACGATCATTTTTATTCTGGTATCCAACCTGTTATTTATCTTTGATTTTACGGGAGTTCCCCTTGAGCCGCGTTTTCTCGTTCCTTCATATGTCGTTCTGGCAATAATGATGCTTTTTTGCCTGATAGTTCCGTCCTTTAAGAAATTTCCGCTTCCGGGACTTCGGAACACTCAGAGAGGCACGGCTCTTCTTATAGAATTCCTGATCACCTGTGTGGCGGATGCGGTAATGCTTACTCTCTTCCTGTGCCTCGGCGGCTGGGATCTTGATCAGAGAGCCGTAATAGCGACTATCATCATAGATATCGTCGTCGGCAATCTCGTTTTCTGGAACGGTAT
>CACZPC010000164.1 GCA_902782985.1 Oscillospiraceae bacterium | reverse complement strand
GGAGCAGACAGCTAAGCGCAATAACGGCTAAAGACTGCCGGTCTCAGAAAACTGTCAGGTGTCGATGTATTCACCGTATTCGCTCTTGATGATATCCCAGTCCATGTCAAATCTTGCCATATGCTTCTCTACGGCAGCCTTGGCAGCCGAGCGATCCTTATTCTTGATCGCATTAAGTATCGCTTCGTGATCCGATACTATTTTGGAGTCTTTTACTGATTCAAGACTGAGCTTTCTTACCCTGTCGAAATGAATGCTCATAAGGACTACCATATAATGGCATTGAAGCTTGTTGCATGCTTTGTATATTATCTCGTGAAATTCATTATCCAGCTCCATGAATTTGGAGTTGTCGTTATTCATGCAGTATTTCTGCAGGTTGACATTCGCTTCCAGTTCGGCAATATCTTCAGGTGTTGCTACGTCGCACGCTTCTTCTGCGAGGGATACTTCTACGGCCCTGCGAAGGAAGCGGGCTTCATTTATAAAAGCATAGTCGATCATGGCGACGCGACATCCCTTCTGGGGGATGACATCCAGTATGCCCGATTTGGAAAGCTCCAGAAAAGCCTCATGGACCGGAGTCCTTGAGCAGCCGAGCTGAAGAGCGATCTCCTGCTCTCCGATAAGTGAACCCGGCTTGAGTTCCATATTTACGATATTGTTTCTGATTATCCTAAGGGCATAATCCCTGTTGGATTCGATCCTTGTCTTAGGTGTCACTATCATGAGCGGAAACCTCTAATCTATTTCCTCTCGATCTTGCGATCCGGGCGGTGGGTCTTAACTGTCAGATGTATTTCTGTATGGTCCTTCTTACACTGCCTTTTCCTTCGAGCATCTCGGAGAGCATCTTTGTGATCTTATCCGACAGCCCGCAGGCGACAAGATCCGTTCCGAAGATGATCTCATTTCGAAGAATAGGATCGATACTGTCGCCGAGGGTTGAAGGATCATTCCACACAACATCTTGAAGGAGGTTCTGAAGTGTTGCTAACATGGGATCCGAACTGGGATCGAACTTATCGCCGTTATCATCTACGGCAAGAAGATATCTTATCCAGCCTGCGATGGTCAGAGGTACGTATGTAAGATCCCTGACATCAAGGGAAGGTGATTCGATATAGGACTTTATGGTCTCACCGAACCTGATGGGGATCTTGAGACTCGTATCGGTAGCTATACGCTGGGGAGCATCCGGAATATAAGGATTCGGAAGACGCTCGTCTATGACTTCGTTGATAAAGTCCTCAGGGCGGATGATACCGGGATCTGTAACGACTTTCATTGCTTCATCATAACCCAGAGCGCGGACAAGCTTATTAAGATCTTCATCTTTCATCTCATCTGATATCCTTGTATATCCCAGCAGACATCCGAATACAGCAAGGGAAGTGTGGAGGGGATTAAGACAAGTCGTAACCTTCATCTTCTCTACCTTGTTGACAGTATCTCTGTCTGTCATATAGACGCCGGCGTCTTCGAGGGGAGGTCTTCCGTTGGGAAATGTATCTTCTATGACAAGATACTGAGGTATCTCGGCATTTACGAAAGGCGCTATAAATGTTCCTCTGGATGTCGTAATGGGAGCCATATCTTCGATACCGGCTTCTTCCGCGCGGCTTTGAACTTCCTTATCAGGACGGGGAGTGATCTTGTCGATCATGCTCCAGGGGAAGCTGACATTTGATTCATCCGAGATCCACGAAATGAATTCATCACTTACGAACCCATTCTTATTCCACTCGGATGCTATCTCGAGGATACTTCCTCTGAGCTTTTCGCCATTATGGCTGCAATTGTCCATGCTGACCAGAGCAACAGGAGTCTTTCCTGATTCGAATCTCTTAAGGAGAAGTGCACATACTCTGCTCATTGCATGCATGCAGTTGTCGGGGCCGTTCTCGATATCGGAACTTACGATGCTGAGGTATGAACCGTCTATTCCCCTGAGTGCATAACCTTTCTCCGTCATCGTAAAGCTGATCATTTGAAGTGAAGGTGCACAGGCGATCTCTACGAGCCTGTCGTTGGAATCTTTATCACCCGAAGCCGCATTAACGGACTCGCTTACCGATGCGACGACCTCAAAAGAGATATTGCCGTCGCTTCGCATATCGGCAGCGAGGGTCAGGTTATCATGCGGGTCATATATCTTTTCGATTATCTCGCCGTCAAATGTATCGGCGGCGATAATACCCTTGTTCCAGACGCCCTTTTCGATGAGCGTCTGATCAAGACGTGCTATAAAGATCCTGAAGATGTTTCCTGCGCCGAAATGAAGCCAGACGGGTTCGGCTGCAGTTATTTCTCTCATCTTTAATATGTCATACGAAGGGACCTTTACGGGCGTATCGCTTAAACCGCCTTTCAAGACCTCATCGATTGTAAGCTTAGCCATATTTATATCCTCCGTAAAATCAGCTTTTTATCTCATCTTTTCGCATGCTTCCCAAAGTCCTTCAAGGTAGCATGCACCGAGTGCTCTGTCATAAAGACCGTAGCCGGGACGACCTGTCTCACCCCAGATCTTTCTACCGTGATCGGGACGGATATAGCCGTCAAATCCGTTATCCTGAAGTGCCTTGATGACACCGAACATATCAACATCACCGCATGCCGTAGGATGAGCACTCTCGTGGAAATCCGTATCGGATGTGTGCTTTACATTTCTTAAATGAACGAAGGGGATCTTGCCGATCGCGGAGAATTCACGGGCGATGGCAACCACATCATTATTCTTATTGGCACCGAGGCTTCCCGTACAGAGCGTAAGACCGTTTCTCTTGCTGTCATGAAGAGCCAGATATGTTCTGATGGATTCCTGGCTGTTTACGACCTTGGGAAGATTGAAGAGCGGGAAGGGCGGATCGTCGGGATGTACACCGAAATCAAGATCGTATTCTTCTGCCGCAGGTATTATTGCATCAAGGAAATACTTGATATTCTTAAAATATTCTTCCTGGGAAACATTCTGATAGAAAGCGATATCTTCTGCCATGGCACCGAATCTCTCGGGCTCCCATCCGGGAAGAGAGAAGTTATTAGATCCGCTCATCATGGACTCGAGCATATTGTCGAGAGTGAGCTTGGATGCATATTCGTGGGAATAGCTCATGGCGGCACTGCCGTCCTCAAGAGGAAGATAAAGATCTGATCTGAACCAGTCCATTACGGGCATGAAGTTGTAGCATACGCACTTGACTCCCGCCTCATGAAGATTCTTCATGGTCTTGATATAGTTATCGATATACATGTCCCTGGTACCAAGACCTTTCTTGATATCTTCATGGACATTGATGCTCTCGATGACTTCCATCTCGAGTCCCGCTTCGTTGACCTCGTTCTTAACGGCGAGTATGCGCTCCATGGGCCAGAGTTCACCGGCCGGGATATCCGAAAGGAAAGTAGCTACTCCGGAAACTCCGGGAATCTGACGGATCTGGCTTAAAGTTACTGTGTCGTCCCCGTTGGGGAACCATCTTAAAATCATTTTCATGGCAATATCTCACTTTGGAATTTATAACTAGAATACTAGACAACTAGAATGATGTCAACAAGATCGGAAGCTCTTTTTATCCCTCATTCTTTACCGGCTTTCTCCTGATGAAGTTGATGAGCAACGGTATGAAGATGAAGAATCCGAAGTACTTTATGACGTCCACGGCTGATGCAATGTAGATGACAGTTATGTCGTACTCTTCTCCTGCTCCGGCGGCTATGTTGGTGCATGTCTTGACTCCTGCATAAAAAAGAAGCCCGACAGCAATCATTATCATGGATCTTATTATCGTACCGACGGGAAGCAGCTTGCTGCTGTCCTCTTTATCGAGTTTCTTAAATGCCGTATAAAGTCCCAGGAATATCATAACGATCGATGCCGCCCCGAGAGCCAGCTGTATGTAATTAAGCATCAGTTTCCTCCTTATCCTCGAGATCCTGAACATTCTCATCAGATGATCGTTCTCTTCGATCTTTTTCGTCTTCTATTGCTTTGTCGAATATCCTTTCGCAGATATATACCCTCAGATATGCCGCAGCGAAAGGAAGTACCAGCAGACACGGAGGGAATACAACGATAAGGAAAAGAGATAAAAATGTCACTATATTCAATAATATCGCCTTGCCGGGATTCATAAACGTGAAGGTGCTCGCATGTATTATCGTATGCTTCGTATCCGACTTGAATCTTGCAAGATAAGGATATGTAAAAGGGTAGAGGATCGCATAAGGGAGCACCATGATAAGTGCCAGCGGGAGATACCATTCGGGAAGAAGCATGCCTCCGATACCATATCGTGCTGCTCTGATGTTAAAGAAGATGAATCCGCCGAATACGGTAAATATCAGGCTCAGGGGGATACCCTGTATGAAGTTTGTCTTAAAAGAATGAAGGAAGTCCTTGATCGCAGCATCGGAGATCTTCCTGTAGCGTCTGTTGATCGCATAGTAAAGTGCGGCTGAAGAAGCGGCTGAAGTAACAAGCGGAACAGAGAAAACGAACCACAGGACGGAAAGTGCGATGATATCCCACAGACTCTCACCCAGTTCGTATAATCTTGACTTGGTAACTTTGTCGAAAGAAGAATCCACAGATGATATCCGCCTTGATAAAATATAGTTGCGTCCACATCGATTATAAACTAAGATAAGTGCAAAGACAACAAACTTCTATCCTAGAATGTTAGTGGAGGAAAACATGAAACTGGCAGGCATTTTCGGCGATAGGATGGTCCTTCAAAGGGACACTGAAAACCATATTTTCGGAGTGGATGATAAAGCATCCAGGATAAAGATCACCATCGGGGAACAAGTGACGGAAGGCGATGTTACGGACGGCAGATTTGATGTCGTTATCCCTCCGCACGAGGCAGCTTTCGATATAGACATGACAGTAGAAGGAAGCGGGAAGATCGTACTGAAGGATATCTGCTTCGGAGATGTATATATGCTCTCGGGACAGTCGAATATGGAGCTTCCGGTAATAAGGACGACAGATGTATCCGCTGATGAGATCGCCGCTTCGGATTATCCTTACATAAGGCAGTACAGATTGACTCCCGAGCGTGACTATAAGGCGGATGAAGATTATAAGCTCCCCGCATCCGGATGGGTGAGTGCAGTGCCGGGTGAGATCGATGAGATAAGTGCTTACGGTTTTTATACATTTAAGAGGATTTACGATAAGCTCAAGATACCTTTCGGATTTATCCTTAACGCGCAGGGCGGCTCTACGGTGGAAGCCTGGATGAGTGAAGAGGATGTAAGGCGTATGACTGACGAAGCACACCTCATTGATGAATATTACGGCGAGGGCGTGCTTTCCGGATATCTCGATGAGCAGGACAGACGCTGTGCTCGGTGGAGACAGGATACCGTAGCAGTCGATCCCGAAGAATATGCGGCTTCGATCCCCGAAGGGACAGTCCCTTATGAGCTTCCCGGCGTGATCGGCGGTGTGACCGGTTCGTTGTGGCTTTATAAAGAGTTTGATGTAGATGAAGACGTGGAAGATGCTTTCATCTATATCGGTGTACTGATCGATGCGGATGTTGCATATATCAACGGACATGAGATAGGGAGGACCGAGTATCAGTATCCGCCCCGTAAATACAATATTGATCCGTCGTTCATACATAAGGGAAAGAATCTGATCGCGGTCCGTCTTATCGTCGAAAGAGCTACCGGAGGAGCTGTGCCGTACCATCAGTTCTATATCAGGATCAACGGCAGGAAGACTTCTCTTGAAGGTACCTGGCAGATGAAGATCGAAAAGCACTCCGATGCTTTCGTGGCAGGCAGGATGCTCGTTTGTTTCCCTTCGATACTCTATAAGACTTCGATACAGACGATAAGGAATGTGAGCTTCAAGGGGATCATGTGGTATCAGGGTGAATCTAATGCCGAACATCCTGAGGGATATACCGATAAATTCAAGGCGATGATAGAGAGCTGGTTTGATTTATTCCAAAAAAGGCTTCCTTTAATAATTACTGAATTAACAGATTATATAGATCCACAGTCCGAGGATACATCAAAAGTTCCCGAGGGATGGAGATCCATTCAGGATCAGCAGCTGAACACTCCTGATATCATGCCCGATACTGCCTGTGTTCCCGCAAGGGATATAGGCGATATGTTCGAGATCCATACTCCGAGAAAGGCTGAATTAGGAGCTCGAGCGGCTGAGATACTAGAGGAATTTATTTACTGATTCTTATTATTTCTCAAATAACGCTAACTTAGGATAACACATTGCAATTGTGCAATGTGTTATTTTTTGCCCCTGAATCTAAAGATATTACTATTGACATATCACAAACGTGATGTTAGTCTGATTACACAAGTAGTCTAGTATGCAAGTTAAGCGTGCTGTTAATCAGAGGGTATTTATATGCAGAACAATCAATCTCTTAATTGGCAACCTCGTGAGCTTACCCGCAGTGAGAGGGCAAAGAAAAACTTTTCCCGTTACTGGCAGCTCTACGTAATGGTTATCATTCCTGTGATCTATTATGTTATCTTCAGATACATTCCGATGTTCGGTAACATAATAGCTTTCAGAAAGTATCGTGCCGGCGGTAACATCTTCGGTGAAGAGTGGAGCGGATTCCGTTACTTCAAGCAGTTCATGAGAGATCATACTTTCTGGAAGGCTTTCGCCAATACTCTTATCATCAATATCGAATATCTTCTTTTCAGATTCCCCCTTACACTTATCTTTGCACTTCTTATCAACGAGATCAGGAATATTCACTGGAAGAAGTTCGTACAGACAGTTTCCTACCTTCCTCACTTCATATCGATGGTTATTGTTGCAGGTATGGTAAAGGAACTCCTTTCCACAGCAGGTCCCATCAACTCGGCACTCGCATCCATGGGTCACGACAAGTTAAATTTCATCGCTATGGCCGAGTGGTTCAGAACGATCTTCATCGTATCCGGATTATGGCAGTCATTAGGATGGGGAACCATACTTTATCTTGCTGCTATATCAGGTATCAATCCTTCTCTTTACGAGGCTGCGGCAGTTGACGGAGCTAACCGTTTTCAGAGAGTATGGCACGTTACGATCCCTTGTATCCTTCCTACGATCACAACGCTTCTGATCCTCGATATCGGCGGACTTGTCGGATCGGGCGGAGCTTTCGAGAAGGTATTCCTCCTTTATAACCCGATGACATATTCAACGGCGGATATCATTTCGACATATGTGTACAGAATGGGTATCGGATCCAATACCGGCGGTAACTTCAGTTACGCTACGGCAGTCGGTCTCTTTGAAGGTTTGATCAACCTGGTTCTTCTTACGATCGCTAATCAGGTCTCCAAGAAAGTATCCGACAGCAGTCTTTGGTAATAGAGGTAACGCAACATGATCAATACAACAGAACTTAAGGCCCATAACAGAAAGAACAGGATCAGAGAATCCAATTCATATAAGATCTTCACGGTAGTAAATGCCCTGATCATGATCTTCGTATCGGTAGTAACTCTTTATCCTTTCCTTTATCTCATATCACAGTCATTTACATCCGATAAAGCGATCATCGCCGGACATACGAGCATTATCCCTGAAGGATTTAATATCGACACATATAAATATATCCTTTCCAAGGGTGAGTTCCTTATGTACTACAAGAATACTATCGTTTATACGGTAGTCGGAACTGTAGCTTCACTCCTTTTCTCCGCTATGCTCGCATATCCCATGAGTAAGAATGAGCTCAAGTTCAACAAGGTACTTACTCCTTTCATCGTCTTCACGATGTATTTCGGCGGCGGACTCATCGCTAACTACATCCTTGTAGACAGGATCGGTATCAAGAATACGATGGGCGGCTTTATCCTTCCAATGATGATCAGTACTTATTACGTACTCCTCATGAAGTCCTTCTTCCAGAGCATCCCCAAGGATCTCGAGGAAGCAGGCGAGATCGACGGCCTTTCGAAATTCGGAGTATTCTGGAGGATCGCACTTCCCCTTTCAAAGCCCATCATTGCTACGATGACTCTCTTCTATTCGGTTATGTACTGGAACAACTGGTTCAATGCTTTTCTGTACCTTCAGGATAAGTCTAAGTGGCCCGTAGCTTATTATCTTCAGACTATCATCAGAGGCCAGGGTGCCAACGATCCCGATGCCGTATCGGTATCACTTAACATCAAGTCCTGTGCAATGGTTCTTACCGTACTTCCCATCGTCATGGTCTATCCTTTCGTTCAGAAGTATTACGTTCAGGGTATGATGCTCGGAGGCGTTAAGGAGTGACCGCTCCTTCGCTATTTGTAACACCGGATGCAATCGGCTAAGCCGACATCAAATACAAACATGCAAAAACGGAGGCAAACAATGAAAAGAACAAACTTGAAGCGTTTTGTCAGCACATCGTTAGTTCTGTCCATGGCCCTCGGAACAGCCTGTTCCGGGAAAACCCCCGCAGAGAGCACATCGATCACTACTTTAGGTGATGTGATCGAGACTCAGAACACGGACGGTGAGGAGAACCTTGGTTACCAGTATGGTCTTGGAACAACTTTCCATGCTGACGAGCCTGTAACGTACACGATGTACTTCAGTGATGCAAGCTGGTATCCCATGGTAGATACTTGGGAATCAGAAGGTATCTTCGCCAAGATCGAAGAGCTTACGAATGTTCATCTCGAACTCATTTCCTATGACTCGAATGACTACATGCAGAACGTTACTCTTGAGATCAATTCCGGTTCATCTGCATACATCATCCCCAAGATCTATGATGATTCTTCATTCGTAGACGGCGGTGCTATCGTGCCTATTTCACAGTATGTTCAGTATATGCCTTACTTTACTGATTTCTATAATACATACAACATGGCAGATGATCTTCGTACCATCACAAGAGCAGACGGTAACTACTACAGACTTCCCGGTATGCTCGAGCAGCCTCTTCTTAACTATTCCTTCATGATCAGAAGCGATATCTTCGAGGCAGCAGGTGTTGACGTTCCTTCTCTTGAGGAGAACTGGAACTGGGATGACCTTTGTGATGCACTCGTTCAGGTAAAGGCTTACATGGTTGAGCAGGGCATGTGCTCTGAGAGCGACTACATCTGGTCCGACCTCTGGTGCGGTAATGAATCCGGACAGGGTAACGGCGGTAACCTCCTCAAGGTTATGGGTCAGACATATGATGTTAACGCAGGTTGGGGTATCGGAAACGGTATGAGATATGATCCCACAAGCGACAGCTTCTATTTCTCTCCCATCAGCGATAACTACAAGGATATGCTTACTGTAGCTAACCGCTTCGTAGAAGAGGGCATCCTCGATCCCGAGACATTTACTCAGGACGATACAACAGCTACTAACAGATTCTATAACGGTGAGACAGTTATCATCTCCGTTAATCAGAGCCAGGTAGCTAACTATTATGCAAACCTTGACGAGCAGCTCGGTGCCGGCAACTATGAGACATATATCGTAACTCCTCCTAAGGGTTCTACAAACTACTCTACTGCAGGTGCAGAGAGACTTGAGAATGGCGTTATGATCTCTCAGAATGCTCTTGATGAGCTCGGTGAGGACGGCTTCATCGAAATGCTCAGATTCGTTGACTGGCTCTTCTACTCTGATGAGGCTTACATCCTTACAAAGTGGGGTGTTGAGGGTGAGACATTCCAGTACAATGACGACGGATCCAAGTCACTCCTTCCCGGCTTCTGCTGCGGCGGTCTCGGATATGCTTCTCAGAGCGATGACGATGTAGATATCAGACTTCAGTGGGGTTATGCTTGCGGTAACTATTACTACGGCGGAACTGTTGCCGAGATGACAGATAACTACATTCCCGACGTTGCTGATTACGTTAACAGAAACATCGAGTACAGAGAGACACCTCCTCTTGCACCTCCGATCGTTCCTACAGCTGAGCAGAGTGAGGATATGAACCTTATCGCTACTCCTCTTATCGACAACGTTAATACATGGACTCTCATGTTTATCACAGGTCAGGCAGACATCGATACACAGTGGGAAGAATATGTAGCTTCCTGTGAATCTCTTAACTGTGCAGGTCTTACTGACATGTACAACGAGATCTATAACGGATAATAACCCTGAGATCAGGAATGTCGTTGCTGGCGGGGGCTCTCTTCGGAGGGCCTCCGTCTTCATTACGTATCAAATATCCTCATACAAAAACTCCCGTGATATTTATCAGCGGGAGTTTTTGCTCTATAGAGTTTGCAAAAAAGAAGGTGTCAATTGAAATAAGAAGCGGCATTATCGTGACAGATATTTCGTATGATCTTAGTGATCGTTTTCTTATCGTCCGGGAATTCGCCACGCTCGACGGATTCTGCTATCATGTCGCATAAGATCCTCCTGAAATATTCATGCCTCGGATAGGACAGGAAGCTTCTTGAGTCAGTGAGCATTCCGATAAAACCGGGGAAGTAGCTTTGAAGTGCCAGATGCTTCATCTGATCTTTTATGCCCTGAAGATTATCATTGAACCACCAGGCCGAACCGTGCTGGATCTTCATGACATCCGGGCCTTCCTGGAAGCAACCGATAAGTGTGTCGATCTGGGCATTATAAGTCGGATCGAGGCTGTATAGGATCATCTTCGGGAGCGCATGCATTTCGCTCAATTCGCTCATAAGCTGCGCCAAAGAAGTTATGAAATCATTTGATCCCGCGATGGTATCTCCTCCGACGTCAGCGCCGAGAGAGGCAAAGAGTGATGCGTTGTTATTTCTGCGGCATCCGAAATGCATCTGCATCGTCCAGCCGCGCCTGTTATATTCTTTTGCACAGAATAAGATGAGCTCAGTTTTATAAGCTTCGATCTCTTCATCGGTAAGAGCTGATCCGTTCATCCTTTTGGCGAATATATCCGTCAATACATCGGAGCTGCTCCTGCGGTAGGGAATACGTTCAAGACCGTGATCTGAAAGCTTACAGCCGTGTTCGGCGAAATGATCCATTCGTGAAGATATAGCCGCCTTGACATCGTCAATGGTCCTGATATCCATGCCGCTGACGGCGGAAAGCCTTTCGATATAAGAAGGGAAATCATCCTTGCCTATCTCAACTGCGCGATCGGGTCTGAAAGTAGGAAGTACACGCGTCTTCGTAATGCCGCTGTCCGCTATCTTCTTATGCCACTTCAGATCATCAACGGGATCATCTGTGGTGCAGAGAAGCTCTACATCGGATCTTTCAAGAAACCATGTAGCAGTCATATTATTCTCAGTAAGGATGCGAGATGTCTTATCCCAGATCTCTTCGGCATTAGACTCATTAAGCGGCTCGAATATATCGAAATACCGTGCCAGTTCCAGCGCGGTCCAGTGGTAGAGGGGATTGCCCCATGCCATACCGATCGTTTTGGCCCAGGCCGTGAACTTCTCCTTAGGGGAAGCGTCGCCCGTGATATAACGCTCTTCGATCCCGGCAGCTCTCATGAGCCTCCACTTATAGTGGTCGCCCGACAGCCAGATGTCAGCGATATTCGTAAATCTGACGTCTTGTGCGATCTGCTTTGGATCAAGGTGACAGTGATAGTCGATAATGGGAAGATCCCGGGCGATATTGTCATAAAGATCACGCGCCCTGTCGCTGTGGAGCAGGAAATCGTCTTTTATAAAATCAGTCATAAATAAACCTCTATATTCGCCTTTTTATATAAATAAGTTACTACAAAATACATTGGAATACAACAAGAAATGTGCTAGAATACTAGATATCAATAATCACATGGAGAAGGTACTTAAAATGGATTTCTTCGATAAGGTAAATCAGGCGGGGACGGTCCCCGTGGTAGTTATAGACAGTGCGGAATGCGCAGTTCCGACAGCTCAGGCATTGATCAGGGGCGGGATATCGTTTATGGAGATCACTTTAAGGACATCCTGTGCTCTTGAAGCCATAAGGCTCGTCAAGGAGAATGTTCCTGAGATGACAGTCGGCGCAGGTACGGTGATCTCCGAAGAGCAGGCGCAGGCGGCCGTAGCTGCAGGTGCTTCCTTTATCGTATCTCCCGGTTTCTTCCCTGAAGTAGTCGATCACTGTATCAAGAGCAATGTGCCGGTCATCCCGGGATGTGTTACTCCCACCGAGATAATCTCGGCGATCAATAAGGGGATAAAGATAGTTAAGTTCTTTCCTGCTGATGTATATGGCGGGATCAAGACGATCAAAGAGCTTTCAGGCGTGTTCCGTGATATCAAGTTCCTTCCTACGGGTGGAATCAATGCTTCTAATATGGCAGAATATATTTCCGAACCGTCAATCATCGCAGTCGGCGGCAGCTGGGTCTGTCCGTCCAAGATGATCGCAGCTCATGACTATGACGGGATCGAGCTTAAGGCGAAGGAAGCGACGGATATAATCAAGACTCTTAAGGAGAATGCGGCATGAAGGTAACTACACTTGGCGAGATAATGCTGAGACTTAAATCATATGGAAGTGAAAGGTTTTTCCAGAGCCCCGGGTTCGAGGCAACATTCGGAGGCGGCGAGGCGAATGTATCGGTATCACTTGCCAACTACGGAATGGATACCGACTTTGTAACTGCTCTGCCCGATAATGCCATTGCTGATGAGTGTATAAGACAGCTCAGAGGCTTCGGCGTAGGAACGAACAATATAATCAAGGCACCCGGCAGAATGGGTATCTATTTCCTGGAGTCGGGAGCTAACCAGAGACCCAGTAAGGTCATCTATGACAGGGAAGGATCCGTGATCTCCAAGACAGAGGTTGATAATTACGACTGGGATAAGATCTTTGACGGTACGACCTGGTTTCATATTACCGGCATAACTCCCGCTATATCCAAGATCGCATCGGAAGTTGCCCTGCGATCCGTTAAGGAAGCTAAGAAAAGAGGGATCACCGTATCCTGCGATCTGAACTACAGAAAGAACCTGTGGAAGTACGGTACAGATGCCAAGTCGGTGATGACACAGATAACGGAATATACCGATGTAGTGATCGCCAATGAAGAGGATTGCCAGAAGTCTCTCGGCATTACCGTAGATGTGGATGTTACATCAGGTGTTATCGATGACAGCAAATATAAGGAACTTACAGATAAGGTCCTGGCTTCGTATCCTAATGTCAGCAAGATAGCTGTTACTCTTCGTGAGAGCATAAGTGCCGACCATAACGGCTGGAGAGCCTGCATCAATAACGGCAGGGAATTCTATGTAAGCAGAAAGTATGATATTACCGATATCGTAGACAGAGTAGGAGGCGGTGATTCGTTTGCCGGCGGTCTTATCTACGGACTTAATACTTATGATTCGGATAGCATGGCACTGGAGTTCGCGGTAGCTGCAAGCTGCCTTAAGCATTCCATAAGCGGTGACTTCAACAGAGTGACCGTGTCCGAAGTCGAGAATCTGATGAAGGGCGACGGATCGGGAAGAGTTCAAAGATAAGCTTTTCGAAATGCATTACTTACGGGAGGTC
>CACZPC010000163.1 GCA_902782985.1 Oscillospiraceae bacterium | reverse complement strand
TGTTTTTCTTCCATAACATATGTCTGTTTCTCACAGGCAGGATTTCTACCGCTTTTCTATCTTTTTCCGTTGCTGATGGTCGGAGTGGATCGTTTGTGGTCTGCTAAAGGTTATAAGCTCTATGTGCTCATATTGGCGGCATGTATCTTATTCAGTTCATACTTTACTTTCATGATGGGCCTTTTGGTGATCGTATACTGTGTTGCACGAGCTTTTAATGAGAGAAAGAATCCGAAAGAGATCATTCGTCTCATCGGACGTTTTGTTATATTTACTGCACTTGCAGGGGGTATCGGTATAGGTCCGGTCCTTCCGACTTCCATTAATCTCGGATCACTTGACCGATTTGATGTAGAACAGAAGTACACTGTATTTTCGTTGAACGGGATAGGAGATCTGTTCCGTAGTTTTTTCTCATATGTAAACAGGAACGGGATCTACTGGGGCGTATCCTCTGCTGTTTTGATAGCACTTATCCTGCTTTTTTCCCGGAAGAAGCAGAATACGTTTATTAAGGTATTGTTTATCCTGTATTCGGCGGCTTTCTTATTCCCGATAGTGGGGTCTGTATTTAACGGACTTAATTTCTCATCAGAGAGGTACATATTCGGATATATCCTTCTGCTGTCGTATATTGTTACTCTGATGTTTGATGAGCTGTCGGAATTTAAAGGAAGAAAATGGTATATATATCTTATCGTCGGAGTCGTATATCTTGCCGTTACGGTTCTCTCGGGAGATGTTTTATCCATTCTTTCCGGTGTATCAGTAATAATCTGTTTATTGTTTACGGGGATCGTAAACGGAATATCAAATCTCGAGAGGACCAAAGCAGAGAACTGTTATATATCAGTGATCTTAATAACATGTTTTATCCTCAGTTACGCCGGGATCGGGAAGTGCATCACCTCTTATTCGGTTCCTTTCGGTCATGCTCATGAGCTTATGACAACGAGTACCGGAGATACACTGCTTGACGAGGTCGATCTTTCGAGGTCCAGATTTGACAGGATCCCATATTCTTATCCTGAAGTCCGTGTGAATTCATCTATGCTTACCGGAAGATCGGGATATGATTTCTATCACAGCAACTATAATTCATATATCCATCAGTTTTATTATGATATCGGGTCTTTTTCCAATGATGTCAATACATACAGAGGCTTTAGGGGCAGCTTGTATCCGGAGATGATCTGCGGTACTGACTATATCGTTCGTGATGTTCAGCAGGAAAGATGCATCCGAGCACCATATTCTTATAGTCCGATCGCCGACAACGGGAATTATGCGCTATATGAGTCGGATAATGATGCAAGTCTTGTGTATTATTACGACGATTCTGTTTCTTATGATAGTTTTGATGCTCTTTCCGTTATCGAGAAAGAAGAATCAATGATGAGGTATTGTGTGCTTGAGAATGGAAGTACATCACCTGCATCGTTGTCAGAAGGATATAACGTGATCAGCTATGAGATCAGTGACGCACATGATCTGCAGTTTGACGGCAATAATATAACGGTTCCTGACGGAGGCGGATATATTGAGCTTTCATTTGATAAGATCATTGATGCTGAGGCAGATCTTTATATAGATGGTTTCACCGGAATCACCGCCTACGGTGATATGTATTATCAGGTTGCATTGGCGGGACTTAAGGGAGATGAGATCACCGTTGCCGATTTCTGGGTCGGTACAAGTGAGACATATAGATACTATCAGGGGCCCGGAGACCTGCTCTTTGATTTCGGATATGATGAGGATGAGATCGACGGCATAAGGATCTATATCAATACTCCCGGAACATATCATATAGATGATCTGGCGGTGTACAGCAGGACCGGTGAGCAGCTTGAGAATACCGTGGATGAATTTTATTCGCATGCTGATATTGAGGATGTCTCTTATGAGGTCGAGGGTAATCATATCTCGATAGATGCCCGATCCGACTCGGAGAGATATCTCTATATTGCAGTTCCATATTCTTCCGGCTGGACGGCGACTGTCGACGGAGAAAAGGTTGAGATATTAAGGGCCAATAGAGCATTTATGTGTATACCTGTAGCGGCCGGTGATCACGAGATAGATCTCAGATACTGTACCCCGTATCTTAAAATGGGGATGTTGATATCGATAACAGGTATAGCCGCATTTGTAAGTTTTACAATAATATCAAAGAAGAGGGCAGAGACTGTTGGATGAGATCAAGAGCAACGTATCATTAAGATCATTGATACAAAGATACACTTTATGGTATGCGGTCTGTGCCGTAATATGTCTGTTGCCCTTTTTTTTATTTGCTCATAGGAGCTTCATTACTTTCGACGACGGGCTTCATCAGCAATATATCTATTATCTCTATGTCGGCAAATGGATAAGAAAGCTTTTTGAGAATCTGTTTGTGAAGCATATCTTCGAGATACCGATGTGGGATATGTCTATCGGCATGGGAAGTGATCCGTTAATATCAGTATTCGGCGTTACGTACCCTTTTGCTGATCCTTTCGGATGGCTGTTTGCGCTTATTCCTTTATCTGCAACAGAGATCGTCTTTGATCTGCTGATCTTAGTGAGGTTGTACCTCGCCGGTGTTGCATTTTCGGCATTTGCTTATAATAGAAAACTTACAGACAAAGGTATACTTATAGGATCGCTGACATATGTTTTCTCTGCTGTTATCACGGTTGGGTTCAGACAGGTTGTTTTTCAGTCGATATTTATTCTTTTCCCTCTTCTTCTGATCGGCGCTGATCGTTTATGGCACGGAAAGGGTCACAGATCATATGTGATCGTTTTGGCAATAATGACATTCTATTCACCGTATTTTACATACATGTCAGGTCTGATGCTCATAATATATTGCGTGATGCGTTTCTTTGCAGCGAAAACGGGTATTAATACGCTGGGAAAGCTTCTGGTGCGTTTTGTGGGATATTCTGTAGCGGGTATTGTAATCGGCATCGGACCGTTGATGCCCGGAATAATAAATATGACAAGGCTCGATCGATTAAGTGCTGATGTCTCATATTCTTTACTGAGTCTCTCTACTATGAAGGAACAGTTCTTGTATGCTTTTTCGTATCGCAATCTTTGGCATGAAAGTATATGGGGTTTTTCTTCTCTTATTGTTATTGCCGGATTCCTGATCTTCAGAGAGCGAAAGGATCATCTGCTTCTGAAGATATTGTTTGTTCTGTCTTTCGTTTCTTTTTCCGTTCCGTTTATAGGATCGATGATGAACGGATTCAATTATCCCGCTAACAGATATGTATACGGATTTGCTTTTCTGTCGGCCTATATGGTAGCCGTAGCGATACCGGAATTCGGTAAACTCAGAGGAAAGTCATTTATATATCTGCTGGTCGCATCATTTATATATTTGTTTATTGCTATCACCGGAAACACGAGTGCAAAGCTCTCGGCTGTTTCTCTTATCGTCGTTGTTCTTCTGATCGGTCTGTCTAATCATTTTGTCACTTCAGAAAAGCTCAAATACTATTGCCTGATGATATCTGCGGTCTTGTCATGTCTTTGTATAGGAATAGCGACCAATTCCGAGTCTTCATATGAATATATCGACTATGGCACTGCTAATGATATATTCGGATCTTATGCTGCTTCGGACGAGTATCATACTGAAGAACTGAGGACCGATATTATCCCCTATAGTTATACTGATGTGCCCGTAAATACATCAATGATAACGGGCAGATACGGCTATGATTTTTACCATAGCAATTATAACAATAATGTCGACCACTATTATGATGATCTTGCCGTTGTAAGTAATGCCATGGGATTTCAGCAGACGGGACTTCGCGGAAGAGCATTTCTTGAGATCTTAAACGGAACGGGAGTGGTATTAAGGCAGAATGATGAAGATAAGGTAATACGTGCGTCTTATCTTTTCGACAGGGTATCATCTGCTGAGAACTATGATATATACACGCCGACACGTGAAGCATCGATGGTCTTCTTTTACGATGATGCGGTTTCTTATGAGTCATACGCCGCGCTTACGCCTTATGAGAGGGAAGAACTTATGATGGCTGCTTGTGTGGCGGAGATTCCCGGTAACGATACAGCCGAGATCGATGTATCGCAACATGATGTGATCATCCCCGAGAGCATCGAAGCAGTAGGATGCGAGTATGCGGATAATTCGGTTACGGTCTCGGGTGATTCGGGATATATTGCACTTTCCGTCCCAGGGATTGCTGATAATGAGATCAGCGTCTTTGTTGACGGCCTTGATCATCAGGGCAGTTATTATTTTCAGTTTGCCGCCGTTCTTATGCATGGCGATAAAGCGGTAGCTGCAGACTTTTATGCCGGGATCGATCAGGGGTTTGATTATTACCACGGTAAGAATACATTGTTGTTTAATTTCGGAGTGATAGACGATACCGTAGACGAGATAAGATTATATTTTAATACTCCCGGCGAGTATTCAATTACGGATATCGAGCTGTATACCAGAACGCCTGAGCAGCTCAAGTCCATTACGGACGGATTTTACGATCATGCCGATATTGACGATATTTCATATGATATCGATGGTAATCATATATCCGTAAATGCAGTTGCCGATAAGGATAAATATCTTTATCTTGCTATCCCGTATTCGGAGGGATGGTCGGCGACAGTTGATGGAGAGAAGACTGAGATCATAAGAGCTAACGAAGCTTTTATGGCTGTCAGATTGTCGGCAGGAGATCACAAGATAGAATTATCATATAAGACACCACATCTCTTAGAAGGTATTATGATATCTGCTCTGGTCATATCGATTTTTTGTATCTTTGAACGCATATCGGGATCTGTGAGTAAGGGAGGTAAGAAAGGATAAACTCTATGAATTCGATCGATTCAAAAGCAAGTTTCGGAGGATATTTAAAGAAATACACTGTCTGGTTTGGTGTGTTCTTTTTGCTCTGCATCGTTCCTTTTTTATGGATGCGTGGCTATAACTTTTTTGATACCGGTGACGGTCTTCATCAACAATATAATTATTTCTTATACAGTGGTCGTTGGTATAGGCTTTTGGCTGAAAATATATTTGTTAAACATAAATTCGAGATACCGATGTGGGATATGTCTGTCGGTATGGGTGCTGATTCTTTTATTACCTTTCTTGTTGGATATTTATTTGATCCTAGTTGTATGATCTCTGTATTAACGCCGATACGCTATAGTGAATATGCATTTGATCTTGTGATCGCAGGTAAGATATATTTTGCCGGTTTGTCTTATATATTGTTCAGCTACAGCAGATCGCGTTCAGCGATTTCGAGTGTGGCTGGAGCTATGGTATATGTGTTTTCTGCAATAATCTATATTTGTTTTCTTCAGATCGGATTTGCAAATAATTTTATACTTTTCCCTTTGCTGATGATAGGTGTAGACAGACTATGGAATAACAAGGGACATCTGATATATGTAGCTGTCTTGGCTTATTGTATGCATAATTCGTGCTATTTTACATTTATGATGGGCTTGATGATCATAGTATATTGTGTGATCAGATTCTTCTCCGAAAGTGAAAACAGAAATGCCAGACATCTGTTCGGATTGTTATCCAGATTTATCGTATTTACAGTGTTTGGGTTAGGGATCGGAGTCGGATTGGAATTGCCCGGTCTTATCGGTACATTGAATTTGAACAGATTGGGCAGGCATTTTGATATCCCTTTCTTCTCTGTTGACAATCTTATAACAATTATTTCGAAAGCATTTTCATATTCGTATATGGGTGGAGATGCAATGTTCGGAATATCTGCAATCGTTATTGTTTGCATGTTTGCAGGATTCAAAAGAAAATCAGATGTTATTTTGAAATGGGTATTCGGATTGTTTACAGTTTCGATGGCGTTCCCGATAGTCGGGGCTGTTTTCCATATTATGACTTATTCGACCTTAAGATATCTCTTCGGCTATGAACTGGTCTTAGCATATATAGTAACTGTTAATTTCGAGCATCTCAGCGAGATCAAAAAGAAGCAGATATATATATTGTTGTTATGCTCATTGTGTTATCTACCGGTTGCCTTTGTATTAGGCGGCAGAATGGGACTATTTTCCGGGATAGCACTTCTTTCTACTGTGATCACGGTTTATCTTATCAGATATTTGAGTTCTCGAGAGATCATAAAGTCTTCTGTTTGGAATATGATCCCGGTTGCAGTATCGTGCGTATTGGTAAGCGGATTTTGTTTTACGGACGATAGTGTTTTTACCATGGCGGGACGCGACACGGCATATAAAACGAATTTCAGCACTTTGGAATCCGTCGCCTTTGATCCTGAAGAAATGAAGGATGTCAGGTATTCTGCGATCTATTATTCGAGTGATGATTCTCCGCTGAATGTATCGATGGTGTTAGGTATAAACGGATATGATTTTTACCATACTTATTGTAATGAATATGTTTCACAGTATTATTCTGACATGGCAGTAAACTGTTCCGCATCCGGATTTGAAATGGATGGATTCAGAGGCCG
>CACZPC010000162.1 GCA_902782985.1 Oscillospiraceae bacterium | reverse complement strand
CTGCTTGAAGATGTTGCATCTGAATCTGCTGTAATCTGCAACAACATAAGAGAAGTCGATCTCTCCTCTTTCAGCAAGATACTGCTGCCTTGACTTATCGATCATCGACTTACAGAGAAACTCCGTATCAGCAGCAGTGAGTATCTGGCTGCTAAGCGGCATCAATTCACCGCTGACTCTGATCATCGGCGGCAAACCTACGGTGATATGCGTATCTGACGCACCCCTCTTTACCGCCTCGGCCAATATGGCATCCATTGTTAAGCTGAATTCTTCCACAGTTGTAATCCTCCTTAGCCGTCAACTGAATAAGCTACTCTGTTCATTTCATCAACGGTCGATATGCCTTCAAGACACAATGCAGCCGCCGAATCTACAAGCATAAGGGTTCCTTCCTTGATAGCGAGCTGCTTCATATCTTCTTCGCTGGCTCTTTTCTCAAGAAGTACCTTCATGCCCTTAGTAATAACAACAACCTCGTGAATAGCGATACGTCCCTTATAACCGCTTCCGTTACACTCGGGACAACCCTCACCCTTATAGAGCTTCTGTCCGGGTTCGAGCTTAAGCTTTTCTTTCTCATATTCATCAGGTTCATATGGCTTTCTGCACTCAGTACAGATCCTTCTTACAAGTCTCTGAGCTACAACGCCGACAAGAGCAGATGAAACCATATAAGGTTCAAGGCCCATATCGATAAGTCTGTTGATCGAAGATACGGCGTCATTGGTATGGATAGTACTGAAAACCAGGTGACCCGTGATCGCAGCACGCATGGCGATCTCAGCCGTCTCACCGTCACGGATCTCACCGACAAGAATGATATCGGGGTCCTGACGGAGAATAGAACGAAGACCGCTTGCGAATGTCATTCCCGCCTTAGCATTAACCTGTACCTGGTTAAGACCAGGAATACGGATCTCGACAGGGTCCTCAACTGTGATGATATTCGTCTCAGGTGTATTCTTCTCTGCAAGAAGAGTGTAAAGAGTAGTCGTCTTACCGGATCCTGTAGGACCGGAGATAAGACAGATACCCTGGGGTACCTTAATGATCTTATCGATCATCATATTATTATGATCGCTGATACCGAGATATTTTCTGTTAAGATTTCCGTCATTCTTGGCAAGGATACGGATAACCGTCTTCTCACCGGTTATACAAGGAAGTATGGATACACGCATATCTACGGGCTGATCATTGATCATCGTCTGGATACGTCCATCCTGAGGGATACGCTTCTCGGCGATATTCATTCCGCCGAGGATCTTGATCCTCGTTATGATCGCTTCCTTCGCATTGATGGGAGAACTCATTACCTCCTGCATGACACCGTCGATACGGATCCTTACTCGGATCCTGTCTTCCATTGGCTCAATATGAATATCGGATGATCCTGCTCTGATAGCGTAATCGATCATAGAGTTAACAAGCTTAACAACAGGTGCACTGTTTACGGCCTCACTCATCTCATCGCTCAAGCCGTCAAGTTCATCGTTGGCAAGGTCGGCATTCAACTCCTGTGCTGCCTGCGCTGCACTCTCACGACCGTAAGTTGCATGGATCGTATCGAGGATTCCCGTTCTTGTAGCAAGCATAAGAACGATCTCATATCCGGTACGGAACTGAAGATCGTCCTGAACAAGGATATTAAGCGGGTCGTCGATCGCAACTACGAGCTTATCATCATCAAAGCCTATCGGAACTACTACATTCTCCGTACAGAACTTTTCTTCAAGAAGCTGAGTTGCCTTAGGATCTACATCGATACTGCTAAGATCGATGATCGGATAGCTGTACTGGCTCGATACGGCACGAAGTATATCGAATTCAGACATAAGACCCATCTCGGTAATAACCTCACCGAGTCTCTTTCCGGTCTCTTTTTGAACACTTAATGCTTCGGCTAATTCGGCTGCAGTCAGGAATCCGCTATCAATGAGAATGTCTCCTAACCTCTTCATCAGATGCCTCCAAATTTAACGTTAAATAAAACATATCGGGAAAGAACGCCCAGCCGTAAGGGCGCGGATTGCCCCAAATTTACCCAAATATGTATTTAAAACTATACAGCAGAGGGTGATAAAAAACAAGTTTTTTTATTATTTTGTTTATATTACATATTATATATACACAACGTTTGTGGCTTTTGTGATATCATTGTTTTCATCGGAGGATTCGCTCTTATGAACATGACTGTTTTCTTTACTGTTTATTATATAATCTTCTGCACTCTTATAGGTATCGTACTCGGAAGTTTCCTTAATGTCGTTATCTACAGACTTCCCGTAGGTCGTACGATCTCACGCGGGAGATCGATGTGTATGACATGCGGTCATACACTGGCAGCCAAAGACCTGGTACCATTATTCAGCTGGCTTTTCCTTAAAGGCAAATGCAGATACTGCGGATCACCTATCGCATCCAGATATGCCAAGATCGAGGCACTTACCGGATTTGCTTTTCTGACGATCGCTCTCGGCAATATCCGCCTTATAACCGGTATCCTCGAGTTTATCGACAGTGAGCGGAATCTCCTGTTGCTTCTCGGTATATCACTTTATATGATCGTCATGTGCTGCGTTATCTCCGCTATGATGATATGGCATGATACAGCTAAGGGAATGCCCCATCCGGCTACTGTTGCTTTGATCTTCGCTTTAGGATCTGTTCTGATCTGCAGCACTGCTCAGATCAGCAGAGGATTGATCTTCTTTATTATCTGTATCGTTGCATTACCTATTCTTGACTTTATCGGTTTTATGGTCCGAAAGAAAAAGTATTCCCGTGATGATCTCTTCTTGGATCTCACTCTTGCCTGCCAGGTCTGTGCCGGAGGCACGAGCGTTTTTTCTACATATCTGCACCCTGTTTTTATCTGTATTACACTCCTCGGAACATCACTTGTAAGGATATTCTTAAGGGGCAACTCCAAAGATAAATATGCAGGAATCATTTCATTCTGCATCAATCTTCTTATGCTTATAATATCTTGTGTTATAAATCTTATTTCAAATAACTGATCCGGAGGTTTTTATGTCAGGTCATTCCAAGTGGAACAATATCAAGAGAAAGAAAGAGGCTTCAGATGCAGCCAAGGGTGCGATCTTTACTAAGATCGCCAAGGAAATAGCAGTTGCCGTAAAAGCAGGTGGTCCCGATCCTGACGGTAACTCCCGTCTAAAGGATGTTATATCCAAAGCAAAGGCTGCGAATATGCCCAATGATAACATCAACAGAGCTATTAAAAAGGCCGCAGGCGCCGGCGAAGGCGACGATTATGAAGAGATCACTTATGAGGGTTACGGCCCGGGCGGTGTTGCAGTTATGGTAAGGACTCTTACAAATAACCGTAACAGGACTGCCGCCGACGTTCGTCATATCTTCTCGAAATACGGCGGTGCTATGGGCGTTACCGGAAGCGTTTCCTTCCTGTTTGAAGATAAGGGTGTCATTCTCATTTCCAAGGAAGACTTCGAGGATGAAGATCAGGTCATGATGGACGCATTAGATTGCGGAGCTGCTGATTTCTCTTCAGAGGACGAATACTATGAGATCGAGATCGCTCCTGATGATTATTATGCAGTCAAAGATTCACTTGAAGGCAAGGGCTATTCTTTCATCGATGCAAGTCTCGGACCTGTGGCAATAACGTCTGCAGAGGTCTCCGATGAGACTATTACTTCTCAGCTTGAGAAGATGCTTGATATGATGGAAGAAAACGAAGATATCCAGGAAGTTTATCATAATTGGGATAACTGATGACATATAACGAGGATACTCGAAATATATCTGAAAAGACCGGACGGAAGGGATCTGATAATCAGTCTTCCGGTATTCGAGGGCGCCTTATACCGGAACTCAAGTCCACTCTTCGAAAGACGGCACATTCTCACGAGGAAAAAGCACATAAAGGCACATCAGATCTTTCTATAGATGATATTATGTCTCAGGAGCATCTTACTCGTGAGATCTTATCGAAGATCGCCGTTATTGCATTCGTAGGACAATCCGGTACAGGCAAGAGCACCAGAGCTATCTCCGTTGCCAGATCAAATGATATCCGCTATCTGATCGACGACGGACTTCTTATCAACGGAAGCAGGATCGTGGCAGGTACATCTGCCAAAAAGGCTCCCACTAAGATGGAATCGGTTCGTCAGGCACTTTTTGTTGACGATACAAGATCTTCCGTGATGCGGCGTGCCCTTGTTGAGGCGCGTCCATCTGCTCTCATGATCCTCGGAACGAGTGACTCCATGCTTTCAAAGATCTGTAATAATCTTTGGCTCAATCAGCCTTCGATGCTCATAAGGATCGAGGATGTTTCTACAGAGGAAGAGAGAAGAAGTGCGCGTAATACCAGAATGACTGAGGGTATGCATACTATCCCTGTTCCCAGCATGGAGATCAAGCATGAATTCTCCGGGTATTTCACTGATCCTCTAAGTCGACTCAGGAAGCGTCTTGAACTTGATCGGACTCCTATACCGACTGAAAATGAAACCGAAAGGACAATGGTAAGACCTACCTTCTCTTCCCTCGGTTCATATTCGATTGCTGATGAGGCACTTAAGGACCTTATCGAGATAGTTATCAAGGATGTTCCGGGGGTAGGCAATCTCGATGATTTTAAGACCGAGAATAGAACGATCGGTGTTGTTGTCAGCATCGAAATAGCACTTGTATATGGTTTTGATGCTCAGGAAGTATTGCTTCAGCTTCAACAGAAGATCGGCACTACAATTGAAGATCTCACATCTATAACGATCGTTGCAGTCAATGTCAGAGCTGCAAGACTTATACACTCTACTAAGGAGGCTATATGAAAGAAAAGATATATACGATCCCCGTTAATGACGCTTATAATTCTGAATGTGATTGTCCGCTTTGCTTTCTTAAGAAAAAGGCGGAAAATGATTATCTTGATTACTATCTCGGACCTTCACTTATGGAACCTGATACTCGTGTCATAACCAATAAGACCGGATTTTGTCCTGATCATATGGCCAAGCTCAATACACGTGAAGCTAATCGACTCGGATTAGGTCTTATGCTTCATACTCATCTTAAGGACTATTCTGAAGACATAAATGCCGACCTTAAGAATGCAATCCCCGGCAAGGCAACGCTTCTTAAAGGCAGAAATAATGATTATAAAAGTAAACTTAATGCACTTGCTGACAAGATAGATAAGAGAACTGCATCTTGCCCTATTTGTGAGAAGATCGATTACTCTGCAGAAAGATATACGGAAGTTATCATGTATCAGTTCTCGCACGATAAGGAGTTCAGAGATAAATTTTCCTCTAAATCACATTGTCTTCCGCATATGTCAAAACTCTTAAAGACTGCAGCATCTAAGCTCTCGCAGAATGATGCT
>CACZPC010000161.1 GCA_902782985.1 Oscillospiraceae bacterium | reverse complement strand
TTAGGCGCACATGCCAATGTGGCTCAGGGGTAGAGCAATTCACTCGTAATGAATAGGTCGTGGGTTCGATTCCCACCATTGGCTCCATCAAGATCGGCACATCCTTTATACGGGATGTGCTTTTTCTTTGCCTTTTTATTTAAATATATAAAAGAATGATATAATTATTTATGTGGAGGGAAGTATGATTTTTAAGCGTTTAAAGAGAGTTTTCTCACTTATTACGGCAGTAGCTTTGATCAGTACTGTCGCATCTTCATGCAAGAAGAGTGATGACGACTTCCCGGATCTGTCATATCCCGAAGATACAAGCGTCGTCTCTGAGACTGTCTCGGGTACGGAGGAGACGACGGAACCACTTACCGAACTTACTATAGCCGTACCTTATTCATCTGATACTGTCGATCTTCTTGTAAGGCTTTATTATGCCAAGGAGACAGGACTTATTGATGAGAATTATACCGGTGATCCTTCTGATATCGATTTCTTAAGAACGATAGATATTCCATGGATAATAACATCCAGACTTACTACCGCGGAGGGAGCCGGACTTCCGAGTATTCTAGAGTGGGAAGAGGCAGGCGAGCTGCCTGACCTGATGCTGGTGGAGGATCTTGAGTCAGTTAAGGATACGGGACTTATCTGTCCTTATGATGAATATCTTGCCACTGACAGTAATATCAACGGTAATGCAATCTATCCCGATGCTCTGATGGAATGCATGTTCTCTGACGGTACTTACGGACTGCCGCATTATCTGTCCGTAATGCTCCTTATAGGAAACAGTGAATATATACCGGAGTCGGGAAGGATCCCTTTCAGGACCGATACACAGACTTTCCTTGATTATCTCAGGGATATAAAATCTGAGGACTTAAGTGATGATATGACCGTTTTTGCCGGTGCTTATGAGCTATTGCCTTATCTTTCTTCCGCTTTCAATAATGATGTAAGGACACCTTATATGTTTGAAGGAGAGACTTCGGATCCTTCTGCTCTTAATGATGCCCTCGATTATATAGATACGATATATGACGAGGATCTGTCCGCCTTTTCGGATCTTAGCGGTGCCGATCCCAGGATATCTAGATCCGCATGTATGTGGATGAGTTCATCCGGGGCGATCGACAGATGGCTTTCTTATTATCCCGAAGGATTATATTTCGCAATGCTTCCGTCTGATAATGCCGAATCATCAGGTATTCCTTATGCTTCGATCTATTCAATGTGCATGTCCGAAGAATGCGGGAATAAGGAGCTTGCGGCTTCGCTTGCAGAATTCATGTGCTTTGATACTGATGCTCTGAAGCTCATCTACAGTCAGGATCCTCAAAGAGGATATCTTCCTTGTGTCACATCTTCTTCGGTATGGGATCTGGTATGCGATGATGATGTCTTCGGTACCGAGGCGATGCTCTTTGAGCAGATAATGTCATCCAGCGTATATTGTCCCGGCCCCGTCAGTGATCGGGCATCCGGGATCAATAACTATAACAGGGATTACTTCATTGCCAGATCGAGCGGTGATGATACAGATTACGATTTGGAGACCTGTCTGTCATGATTGCGGATCATCTGGACAATATGGGCATAAGGCGAGTTAAGCTCAGTGACAGCAGGATTTTGCGCGAAGCAGGATTCATGTTCGGTCACCTGTCTGAGATCGAAAGCAGGATCAGACATTTTACTTCGACTGATATGACGGATGCATATATTGTTACGGATGATCAGAATAATGCCAAGATATTCATAAGACTTTACAGCGGTACTGTGGATCGCACCAGAATGTCTATGCATATCAATTTCGCTGAAATATCTTATGATCTCCTATATAAGACCATCGATGAGATATTAAGACTTGTATTCTTCATAAAGAAGGTGCATAAGCTCTCTGCAGTAGTAACGGTCGGCGATGAATTATATGAGCGAGCCCTCAATGAAAACGGTTTTATTCAGGAGGCTGTTCTGCACGATGAAGTCAATATAGACGGAAAGTATTCAGATGCAGGTCTTTACTATATACTCAAGCCTCAGTACAGAGCATATAATCATGCGTTCGTTGCATTTCCCCGCGGTGTCGTGGCGATAGGCGGCACAGCTGACTATGTGGACGATGTCAGGTTCTTAAATTACGAGAAGCCGACAGGAGACGACTTTTTGCACGAATGTGCCGATTTTATTGGCATAACTGACGATGCCGGGAACCTTTTACCGAGGTCGTCTTCGGAGTACAATATCGAGTATGAGGAACTTGATCACATACCTCAAGAGGTGCTAAGAGCCGCGATACAGATAAGAGAGTATTTCCTTAAGAAAAGAGATACCTTTGATATCAATGTCAGGTTCAATGACGCTACCGATTTCCAGCTTCGTGTCTGGGAGGAGATCAGGAAGGTACCATACGGTTATACGGTAAGCTATGAAGATATCGCTTTAAAGCTTACGGGCAATGATATGTCCAAGGCTCGAAAGCTTACCCGTGCCGTCGGAAGTGCCTGCTCGGAGAATCCCGTGCCGATCATCATCCCGTGTCACAGGGTCATCGGTAAGAACGGTATGCTGATGGGCTTTTCGGGCGGTATCGAATTCAAGGACTTCCTCCTGCAGAACGAATTATTCTCGGCTGCACTGCCGCTTTACTGATATAGAGATTTTTGGAGTATAAAGGAGTAATAAAATGGCAAAACATGACAAGATAGTAGTCGGCAACTCGACTATATTAAATCCCGTGCCCGTAGTAATGGTCTCATGTGCGGGTAAGGATATCAATGATGACGCTAAGCGTCCCAACATCGTCACGATCGCATGGGCCGGCACCATTAATTCAGAGCCTCCCATGGTATCTATCTCAGTTCGTAAGAGCAGACATTCATATGATCTTATAAAGGAGACCGGTGAATTTGTCATCAATCTGGTCAATAAGTCTCTTGCAAAGTCCTGTGATTACTGCGGTGTAAGGTCAGGAAGGGATGAAGATAAGTTTAAGTCATGCGGACTTACCGCTGTTAAGGCAG
Organism: Oscillospiraceae bacterium; assembly: GCA_902782985.1. Classification (GTDB taxonomy): domain Bacteria; phylum Bacillota; class Clostridia; order Saccharofermentanales; family Saccharofermentanaceae; genus Saccharofermentans. The sequence continues at coordinate 4,994 of CACZPC010000161.1, read as the reverse complement.
AAGGTCTTTCTTATGCTTATGCGATCAAGGAAGCTCCCGTTTCCATTTCGTGCAAGGTAAAGGATGTTATCGAGCTCGGTTCTCATGATATGTTTATTGCCGAGGTCGTAGGCGTGACTGCCGACAGCTATCTTAAGGACGAAGACGGCAAACTTTGTCTTGATAAGGCAAAGCTCATCTCATATAATCACGGCGAATATTTTACTCTCGGCGAAAAGCTGGGTTTCTTCGGTTATTCCGTCGCATCGGATGACATCTTCGAGAAGAGGATGGGATACAAGAAGGAAAGAGATAAGTATAAGCATATCAGGGAAGAGAACGCCGTTAAGAAGAACGGTAAGAAGTATTGATAAGAAGGTGTTTTAAGTGAAGTTCAGATCTATCGAGAAGGTTAATCAGGGTAAGTTCATCACAAGATATGATCTTACATATGAGACAGAGAAGGGCAATATCAAGAAATATGAGATGATAAGCAGGAACGGAGACTGCAGGTCTTTCGATGATATAAGATCGCATAAGTCTGAAGCAGTTGTGCTCATTATCCACGATAAGGATAATTCCAGGATCCTTCTCAATAAGGAATACAGAATGGCTGTCGGAGATATTGCCATCAATTTCCCCGCCGGACTTATCGATCCCGGGGAGGATGTGGAGACAGCCGCCAAGCGCGAGCTTTGGGAAGAGACAGGTCTTACTCTTACATCCGTAAAAGTAAAGTGGCCCTCAAGCTTCAGTGCCGTCGGCATCATGAATGAGAGAAGTGAAGTCGTGATCGGTACGGCAGAGGGTGAATTCGCTCCCAGTACATCCGACGAGGAAGAGATAAGTGCCGCCTGGTATACAAAGGATGAGATAAAGGAGCTTCTTAAGACTTCCGAGAATTTTGCAGCGAGGACCCAGGCATATTGCTATATGTGGGCTTACGGTGCATGAAGATGATATATTTTGATAATTCGGCTACTACTGCCCCGAGCAGGAAAGTGATCGACGCCGTAAATGCGAGCCTTGATTCGGATCTTTTCGGTAATCCGGGATCTCTTCATAAGCTCGGTGTCAATGCTTCCGCTGAATATGATAAGTGTCTGAATGAATGTGCAGGCGCTCTCGGATGCGGCAAGGATGAGCTCTATTTCACATCGTGCGGTACAGAGTCTGCCAATACTGCCATTCAGGGCTATATGAGCCACAATAAGAGAGCCGGCAGAAAGATCATCTCCACTGAGACAGAGCATAAATGTACTCTCGAAGTATTAAAGAAGCTTGAGGGACATGGCTTTGATATCGTATATATCCCGGTAGATAAGGACGGTAAGCCCAAGCTTGATATCCTGGAACAGGAGATCGATGAAGACACGGCACTCCTGTGCTTTACTCATGTAAATAACGAGACAGGCTCAATCCTGCCTTTGGATGAGATCCTTGAGATAAAAAACAGGAAGAACAGAAATACAAAGATATATCTTGACTGTGTACAGTCACTCGGTAAGCTTCCTGTCGATCTTCGAAAGATGAATGTCGACATGGCGGCATTCTCGGGGCATAAGATCCATTCGCTCAAGGGCGTCGGCATGCTCTATGTCAATAAGAATACGAGGATCGACCCCTTTATCCTGGGCGGCGGCCAGCAAAACGGCATGAGATCCGGTACTCAGAGCCTTGTGCTTGCTCAGGCTTTTACTGAGGCTTTGAAGGAAGCCGTATCGCATAGAGAGGAATCTTACGGGAATGCCCTTAAGATCAATGCTTATCTAAGAGAAGAGCTTGCTTCTCGAAATGCGGTTATCAATTCACCTGATGATGCACTTCCTTTTGTGCTTAATGTCGCATTTGAGGGATTTCAGTCGGAGACTATGCTACATTGTCTCGAAATGTATGATATATTCGTATCTACAGTATCCGCGTGTTCTTCTAAGTCCAAGAAGGTCAGTTATGTATTACTTGCCATGGGGATCGGCAGAGAGATCGCGAATAACAGCGTAAGGCTCAGTTTTTCGCGATATAACACGATAGAGGAAGCTGAAAGATTTATTAAAGCAATAGACGAGATCTATGATAGATTTCTCGTTAAGAGGTAAAGATGAGTAAGAATGTAATACTTGCAAGAATGGGCGAAGTAACGCTCAAGGGATTAAACAGAGGTAAGTTCGAGATCCAGCTTCGTAATAATCTTAAGTACAGACTGCGTGACTTCGGTAAGCTCTCGATCTACCAGAGTCAGAGCAGGATCTGGATCGAGGATAAGCACGGGATCGAGAATCCTAATTTTGCAGATGAGGAGAGCTCCAAGGCTATCCTTAAGGCCGTTACACAGGTATTCGGTATCGTATCTGCCAGCCTTGCCAGGAAATTCGAAGGAGACCTTGATTCCATTAAAGAGAATTCCATGGAATATGTGAAGAATCTCTTAAGAGAGCATCCGGAATATAAGACATTTAAGGTAGAAGCCAAGAGAGGCGATAAGTCATTCCCTTATAAGTCTCCTCAGATCTGCGAGGAGGTGGGCGGATTCATTCTGGAGAAATTCCCGGATCTGTCCGTAAATGTTAAGGAGCCCGATTTCATCCTTAATGTCGAGGTAAGGGATTATAACTATGTATATGCAGGCAAGGTAATGGGTCACAGAGGACTTCCGGTCGGCACGGCAGGTAAGGGTATGCTCCTTCTGTCGGGCGGTATCGATTCTCCTGTTGCAGGTTATATGATGGCATCACGCGGAATGCAGCTGGATGCGGTATATTTCCACTCTTTTCCTTATACATCACAGCAGGCTAAGCAGAAGGTAATTGACCTTGCCAAGATCGTATCCGGATTCTCGGGAAAGATGAGGCTCTATGTTGTTAACTTTACCCAGATCCAGCTTGATATGGTAAAGAACAGTCCTGAGGATATGCTTACCATCACAATGAGAAGGGTAATGCTCCAGATCGCCGAGCGACTTGCCGAGAAGGAAGGATGTAAGTGCCTTATCACAGGTGAGAGCTTAGGTCAGGTGGCAAGCCAGACACTCGAGGCTATCAATATCACGAACGAAGTTGCCAAGATGCCCATCTTAAGACCTCTTATCGGTCTTGATAAGGAAGCTACATGTGATCTTTCACGTAAGATCGGTGCTTTTGAGACTTCAATACTTCCTTATGAGGATTGCTGCACCGTGTTCGTAGCCAAGCATCCCAAGACTCATCCCAAGCATGAGGATATAGAGTTTGCCGAGTCCAAGCTCGACATTGCCAAGATGGTCGAAGACGGATGTACACAGGGATTGGAGATAATCGAGATCTGATGAAGACGGGAAAGCTTACAAATGAGCAGTTGAGTTCCATAGTATTAAGTAAGTTGCCTAAGCTGTCCGAGAATACTCTCGTAGGTGCTGATATCGGTGCCGATTGTGCATGGATCAATATGGGCGACCGCCTTATGGTCATATCATCCGATCCGATCACTGCCGGAGGAATGCAGTCGGGCACTTTAACTGTTCATGTATCATGTAATGACATAGCCGCCTGCGGAGTCAGGCCTTCCGGTATCCTGATAGATATCATCGCTCCGTCATCAGCTACGGAGGAGGATATCTCCGAGATCGTTACTCAGGCATCTGCCGAGGCGGGTAAGCTCGGTGTGGATATCGTCGGCGGACATACTGAAGTATCGGATTCGGTCAAGACATTTGTAGTTATATCAACTGCATTCGGAATAGTCGAGAAGGAGCATCCCGTACCCCGCGGTAAGGCGATGGTCGGAGATAAGCTTATACAGACTAAGATGAGCGGTATCGAAGGGTCATATATTGCCGCTACTGAGCATAAGAGCAAGCTTTTCGGCAAGGTGCCGTCTGAATATATCGATGAGGCTTCTTCATATAATAAGCTGATATCGGTTGTTAATGAGGGTGCTGCGGCAGGTGAGCTCAAGTCTTCCTCTAATGAGACAAACCGCTATGGATATTATTACGGAGCGGTTGATCTGATGCACGATGTGACAGAGGGCGGAGTACTGGGAGCTGCATATGAGATGGCTCATTTCTCCGGTATCGGCATTACGGTAGATGAAAGTGCGATCCCTATAAGCGATGCTTCAAGAGCCATATGTAAGGCTTTGGATATTGATCCTTTAAGACTGATATCTTCGGGATCTCTGCTTATAGCTTCTCCTGAACCCGATCGTGTTATCAAGGCATTAAATGATGTCGGAGTCAATGCATTTGTCATCGGCGAATTTACGGAAGCCGAATCGGGATATAAACTTACCGATATTAACGGCAGGACAAATGATATGGCGCCTCCGGGGCCTGATGAGATCTACAGGATATGATCATGGATGGTTTTGCCGATCTTGATTTTGCCAAGCTTGATCTGACAAGGGAAGAACGTACGGGCTTCCCAGAAGTCGTTTTCTGCAGCGGTAAAGAGGATCAGTTCCTGTGCGATATCTATGATCGTTTATATAAAGAAAACGGTCAGGTGTTCGGTACTCGTGCCACCAAAGAACAGTTTGACCTTATAAGGGCTAAGTTCCCGGATGCGGTATATGATCCCGTATCGCGTATCCTGAAAATCCCGGGTGAGAAGTCTTTGGAGCTTATCGGTAATATCGCTGTCTGCACGGCAGGAACAGCTGATATAAAGGTGGCGGAAGAAGCAGCTCAGACAGCGGAATTCTTCGGAAGCAAGGTCACCAGGATATATGATATCGGAGTAGCCGGGATCCACAGGCTCCTGAGTCGGACAGATGATATACGAAAGGCTAATGCCGTGATCGCAGTTGCAGGTATGGAAGGAGCTCTTCCAAGTGTCATCGGCGGTCTTGTAAAAGTTCCCGTAATAGCTGTTCCGACTTCAGTAGGGTACGGTGCCAGCTTTGAAGGATTATCGGCTCTTCTTACCATGATCAATTCTTGTGCCAACGGCATTTCGGTCGTAAATATCGATAACGGATACGGAGCAGGTTATATCGCGACTCAGATCAACAGACTGGCAGAAGGCATAAAGTAAGATATA
>CACZPC010000160.1 GCA_902782985.1 Oscillospiraceae bacterium | reverse complement strand
TTCGATGGTCCAGGATCTGATCTCATAGTCTGATGTATTGGTGATAGTATATTCACCCTGGGTACTGTTATTCCAGGTTGAGACCTGTTCATAGGTGATCTCGAACGGATAAGCATCGTACTCTCCGTGAGTATTCATGTCTGCCTTGAGCTCTCGCCAGGGCAGGAATCCCATAAATAATGTTGCCGTAAGTGCTGCACTTACAAACTTTACAGGTCTTTTTATTCGATTGTTCATTACTCCGGTCCCTCTTCTTTGTAACAAATTGTTAATATTTTCGTAATAGAATATACAAATAACCACATATGAGTCAATAACAAATATTTGACCTATATAAATAATTTGTTGTATATAATTCTTTAGAACAGAAAAACGGAGGCATACTATGTCACTTACTTCATATCAGAAAGACTTCCTTACAAGACTTATATCTATCCCCAGCGTCGGCGGCGCTCCCGAGAAGGATGCTCCCTACGGCCCTGTGCCGAAGCTTGCCCTTACTTATTTCCTTAATGAAGCTGCGGCACTGGGATTTAAGGTCGGAATATCCGATAACAGAGTCGGATGGTGTGAGATCGGTTCGGGAGATAAGCTTATCGGTATCGTATGTCACCTGGATGTCGTTCCCGCAGGTGAAGGCTGGGAGAGCGATCCTTTCGAGCTGACATTTAAAGATGGTGCCATGTACGGCAGAGGCATTATAGATGATAAAGGACCTGCTGCCGCCTCATTCTTTGCAATGAAGGAATTACTCGAGGAAAATCTCGATATCCCATGCAGGATCAGACTTATCCTTGGAACAGACGAGGAACGAACATGCTCATGTGTCGAGCATTATGATGCAAACTGCGAGATACCTGACTTCGCAATTACACCTGATGCGGAATTTCCCGTCATCTATGCGGAGAAAGGTATCCTTCATGTAAAGATATCGGATCCTAAGCCTGTTCTTAAAGGATTTATGGCTCAGGGCGGTAATGCCGCAAATATGGTAGCTCCCTCCTCCTATGCAGAATTCGAGGGCGAAAGATATGAATGCAAGGGTAAGATGGCTCACGCCTCCAAACCTGATCTCGGCGTAAATGCGATCGATATGCTCCCTATGAAGCTTAAGAATTCAGGCTTTGATATAGACAGGATCCCTCTTCTTAAGTTCATCGATTCTTTCAATGCCGTAGCTGTCTGTAATACCAAAGATGATTCCGGCGTCATGACTACCAATAACGGCATACTTAAGATCGATTCCGATGAACAGTATTTGATAATGGATATAAGATATCCGGTTACAGCTTCGCTTGATGAGATAGTAAAAAACATCAAGTCCCAAGCGGAAAGCTTAGGACTTGACGTTGAGATCGATAGTCAAATGGATCCTATCTATAAAGATAAAGAATCCGAGGAGATCAAACTCCTCACTGCTGTTTGGAAAGACCATATGTCTGAATTCACGGGATTTAAACCCGAATATTTTGAAATGTACGGTGCTCCCCTAGCTATAGGAGGCGGTACTTATGCAAGGCATATGAGAAATACGATCGCATTCGGTATCCAGGCGCCGTGGCATGAGGATCAGTGTCATCAAGCCAATGAGCATATGGCCGTAGCAGATCTGGAAGCTTGTATCAGATTGATCAAAGATACTCTGAAAAAGCTTATGGGCTGATCAGCCCAGACCTGCAACATTTGCATTAGGATTTTCTTCGTAATTATATATTGCAACAGTTGTGCGAGTTCCTTCAGTCTGAGCAACAACACGATATCCGTCAGGACTATTACCGGTAAATGCAGAATACTCCTGCATATCGAGCTCATATCCTTCAGCTACAAAATCATCAGCGTACTCTCCCATCATTACAGAGCTGAAATTCACACCATAAACAATATAAACAACATCACAATCTGCAGGACCTGCCGGCAAGAGTGTATTATATTCGCTGCCTTCTTCTATGAGATCACCTTCTCTGATATTGACAATACACTCGATAAGATCACTTTCGTCGACACCACAGTAAGGAATATCAATACCGAAGAGATTATCGTCGATCGAAGTGATCACCTCAGGATAAGAAGCATC
>CACZPC010000159.1 GCA_902782985.1 Oscillospiraceae bacterium | reverse complement strand
TATAAGGCTAAGGGAATGGCTTGGCTTGTTCCTTCTGATGAGCCCCGCGGATCTTTCCTTAAGTTCCTGACTCCCGAGAATATCGCTGAGATCAAGGACGCCATGGGCGCTACCGCAGAAGATCTTATCTGCATCATCGCAGATAAGAACAAGGTAGTTTACGATTCCCTGGGTGCCCTTCGTATCGCAGCAGCAAATAAGCTCGGTCTTATCGATCCTAAGGATTTCAAGCTCTGCTGGGTAACAGAGTTCCCAATGTTCGAGTATTCCGAGGAAGAGGGAAGATACATGGCTATGCACCATCCCTTCACATGCCCTATGGATGAGGACCTCGACATGCTCGAGAGCGATCAGGGTAAGGTTAGATCTAAGGCTTACGATATCGTCCTTAACGGCTGTGAGCTCGGCGGCGGTTCCATAAGGATCCACGATCGTGCTCTGCAGATGAGGATCTTTAAGCTCTTAGGCTTCACCGAGGCATCCGCACAGGAGCAGTTCGGATTCCTTCTTGATGCATTCAAGTTCGGTGTACCTCCTCACGGCGGCCTCGCATTCGGTCTCGACCGTATGGTAATGCTCATGGCAGGTGCTGCTTCCATAAGAGAAGTTATCGCCTTCCCGAAGGTTCAGAATTCTTCAGACCTCATGACGGAAGCTCCTTCTCCCGTTGCCGCCAAGCAGCTTGAGGAGCTTGCGATCGCTGTTGTAGATTCAGCAAATAGCAATGACGATGAGTTCAATCTCGTAACAGACTAAAGCAAAAATATAAATTATTTTTCCTTGCCCCGGTATCAAGGCTGATATCGGGGCTTTTTATGTGCAAATTATTATCATATCTTTGGCTGTCCCGAAGGTTGTATAATCGAGTTACTATGAGCGGGAGGTTCAAAATATGAAAGTACTTATCCTTAACGGCAGCCCCAGGATCAACGGTAACACATCTCTGGCGATAGATGAGATCGTTAAGACTTTAAAAGAAGAAGGTATCGAATCCGAAGTGATGCAGATAGGTAATAAAGTTATAAGAGGATGCGTTGCATGTGAGAGCTGCAGTGAGAAGGGCAAGTGTATCTTCGACGACGAGGTCAATAAAGTAGCTGAGAAGTTCGAAGCGGCAGACGGCCTTATCGTAGCATCACCTGTATATTATGCTTCCGCCAATGCTACTCTTATAGCACTTTTGGACAGGCTCTTCTACAGTTCGCATTTCGATAAGACCATGAAGGTAGGAGCCTCGGTAGTAGTAGCAAGAAGGGGAGGCTGCTCTGCTACATTTGATGAGCTTAATAAATACTTCTCCATATGCGGCATGCCTATAGTCCCGAGTCAGTACTGGAACAGCGTTCACGGCGGCGGTAAGGGCGAAGCGGCTCAGGATCTTGAAGGTCTTCAGACAATGAGGACACTTGCAAGGAATATGGCATTTCTTATGAAGAGCATCGCTCTAGGTAAGGAGAAGTTCGGTCTTCCCAAGACTGAAGAAGAGCATGCCTGGACCAACTTTATAAGGTGATCAGTGCACGCTAACCTGAGAATAAAACTTCCCGGCCCGTACAGGTTAACTGTTCGGGCCTTATTTATTCCACCTTTAATGTGCGGAATAAGCAGACCTCTTTTTTTACATTAACGTGTTATACTGATTCACGGAACCAAATGGAGGGATAGCAATATGTCCAAGAAGAATCCGCATTCATTTAAGCTTAATAAGACTACCGTTTTGATCCTCACGGGATTTGCCCTTGAGATTGCAGCGGGGATAGGCAAGATCCCTAATGTATATATAAGAAACGGCCTTATAATCCTGGGCGTGGCGATTATCTTTATCAGCATGCTGGAAGTAAGAAAGAACAGTCCTTTTGTAGAGAAAAAGGAATCCGATATCGCTGACGATATAGGATTCGACTTTAACGGTCATTTCAGAGATTATAAGAATGTCCTGTCCAACAAGGAAGGCTCTATCAAGTATTCCACATGGAGAGATACCCTCCTTAAGAAGTACAACAGATACGGACAGACTGAACCCAAGAAGAAACAGATCACCGAAGATATCCGTTTCTACCTTAAAGAGAGCAGACGTAAGGCCGAGGAGAAGTGTGATACCGTCAAATCGATAATGGTACCTGCAGAGTTCGGCATCATAGCATCCGTATACGAATTGGATATCGGTCCCATCTCCGATGAGATGGCTTTCATTGTAGTAATGGTCATGACCGCGATCCTTGTGACTCTCTGCGGCGTAGAGATCAATCAGTGCAACAAGATAAGAAAGTTCATAGACGATTTCTGTGAAGTCCTGGAGATCCCAATAGAGCGTTAAGTAAGAATTGAAGTACGATAATATAACCAAAGCGAAGTTCATAAGAAGACCTAACCGCTTCATTGCAGAAGTAGAGATCGAAGGCAGCGTAGAAACCGTTCACGTCAAGAATACGGGAAGGTGCAAGGAGCTTCTTATCCCGGGATGTGATGTATATCTTACTGCGCCCGATTCTCCCGGAAGAAAGACGAAGTACGATCTTGTAGCCGTTATTAAGTCAAACGGGCTTCTTATAAATATCGACAGTCAGGCTCCGAATAAAGTTGCTAAGGAATGGCTTATGAAGCAGGGCTACGACAAGGTCGTTCCCGAATATACATACGGCGATTCCAGGATAGATTTCTATATGGAGAAGGGCGATGAGAAATACCTCATGGAAGTAAAGGGATGTACCCTTGAAGTTGACGGCACAGGCTATTTCCCTGATGCTCCTACAGAGCGCGGCGTAAAGCACATTAGAGAACTTATCAGGGCTAAAGAAGAGGGTTATAATGCAGCGCTTGCCTTCGTC
>CACZPC010000158.1 GCA_902782985.1 Oscillospiraceae bacterium | reverse complement strand
GCAGCCTTCTTAGCAGGAGCCTTCTTGGCAGCGGGCTTCTTTGCAGCAGCCTTCTTGGCAGCGGGCTTCTTTGCAGCTGTCTTCTTAGCAGCGGGAGCCTTCTTGGCAGCAGGTGCAGCAGCGGGCTTAACCTCAGCCTTTACTTCAGTCTTAACAGTCTCAGCAGCCTTAACGGGAGCCTTAACATCTTCAATCTTTGTTGTAGGCATACGAATTATCCTCCTATGGTCGCATGTTTTGAGTTAATCATAGTTTAACTTTAAACGTTTTTACTATCAACTATTTTTTAAATATGTAGCGTTATCATAATTATACAAAAAAGCCGATATCGCTTAGCTCTTTTGTGATTACATTCCACATCCCGCCGATAATACAAAGAAGCTGTCTTCTTGCCGAAGACAGCTTCCGTATTGCAGTTATAAAATATTACCAGACACCGTCATAATCACTGCTCCAGTTAGAGTCCTGATCATATTCTTCATAATCCTGAAGTTCTGTCTGACGCTGCTGTGATGCTCCTGATGATGTACCCTCGATCTGGGCCCTTACATCCTCTTCCCACTCTTCCCAGGTAGTTGGCTGCGTGCCATCTCCCTGCTGGTTGTCATCACCGTCTAGTCCGTCGTCATCAGTATCCTGGCCCGACTGAGCGTTTCCGCCGCTCTGACCGCCACTGCTGTTTCCGCCACTGCTGTTTCCGCCGCTCTGACCACCCTGACCGCTCTGGCCGTTCTGGCCATCCTGACCGTCCTGACCGTCCTGGCCGTCCTGGCCATCCTGGCCATCCTGACCGTCCTGACCATCCTGACCGTCCTGACCGTCCTGGCCATCCTGACCATCCTGGCCGTCCTGACCATCCTGTTCAACTTCGGTATACTCGTTCAGGATAGCTGCGGTACCTGTTCCAAGAGGAGGTACGGTTGCCGTCGCCTCGGTTCCGACAGGAGTAGAACATGTATAATAATCGCTTTCGCCGTTAGCAGTCTCGGTTACCGTATACTCACCGGCAGGTACTTCCTCGATAGTATATGTATATGTATCCTGATTCTTGACCCAATCACCGGAATTTGCATTAAATGTGACCGTAACAGCGCTGAATTCTTCAGGACCTACGACAGTGAATTCGATCACCTCGAGCTTGGAAAGATCATCACATCCCGTAATAGTCTTCTCAATGACAAGAGTGCCTACATTCTTACTCTCAAGGTCTTCGATCATGCGGTCGATCTCTCTTTTAAGTCTCTCGGCCTTGGTGCTGTGACCTTTGCCGTCATCAGTTGCACAACCATTCTCAACAAGAACGGCTCTGGCCTGATACAGAAGATCAAGCGAACTCCGGATATTGGCAACATTATCATAGTTATCAGGAAGCTTACCGATTATTGCAAGAGCATAATTGATCCTTATAGAGCATTCCTTTCGCTCGGGGATCCCGGGGCATTCAAGTGCTGCCTGATATTCCGCTATGGCATCATCATAAAGATGATTACGATAAAGGATATTGCCGTTATTGTAATGAGCTACATACGGCTGAATGATATTCAGTGACAGAAGAAGATTATCATTGACCGTATAATCCTCTTTGAGATATCTGTCGATGATATGCTCATTATAACAGTAATTCAAAAGCTGCCTTCCGAATACGAGCAAAAGGAAAATGTACAATACAATAAACAGTTTCTTTTTCATCGTTCGTTACCCATTTTCTTTCTGTAATAGAACAGATCATACATCAGTATGACTGCAAGTCCTGCTGCGAATGCCCAGTATACCTCTACTTTGCCTTCGCCTTCCCTTTCCGTCTGAGCAAATGCTCCGCTGTCGATCATTCCGTTTATCGCACCTGTTACATCCGATACATTGGACGGAGATGTCATGTGATAATACTCTACACCCATGTCCGCAGCAACGGCTTTAAGATTTCCTTCGTCGATCTTAGACACTGCAGTAACGAGATTATTGCTGCTGTCATAATACTGAAGAAGTTCATACTCTTCATCGAGTGCATAATTCCTGACATGCATCTGGCCTCCGGATGTCGTACCATATCCGAGCACCGCACCGGTATCTGCAAGTTCTCCGATCCCCTCAAAGGATCTCAAGCGGTCATTTGAAGTGATCTCACCGTCACTGATAAAGATAACTACCTGGATCCTCTCCGTCCGGGGAGCATCCGATTTTTCCTTATCATCGTCGTCATCTTCATCAACGGCACCTACGTTCTTCTCAAGAACATCTTTCATCATGTCATAAGCAGTATTAAGTGATGTGCCGTCAGCATATCTTGTAGTCTCACCCTCAAGAGTATTGACCGCCAGCATGATCGCTTCGGGAGACGTTGTATATGGGACCATATAAACGGGATTATCACCGAAAGTTATCATTGCAAATCTTGCGCCCGCAAAATCATTCATGATAGCTTCAACATCTGCTCTGACCGCATCGATCCTTCTGCCATCATCCGAGCCGTAATCTTCCGCAAGCATACTTATCGTATTATCCACTACAAAGAGGACATCTACGTCGTTATTGATAACGGTGACCGTATTCGTAGGGAATGCCGGTCTTAAATTGACGGCAAAGATAAGTACGGAGATCAGGATCTGTCTTATGAAATTCCATACGCCCTTTCTCTTTAAGATAATGAGAACGATACATATGGCTGCCATTACCGGGATAGGGAGATAAGGTGAAAATGTCATAGCCTTAACCTCCTTGCACAAATAGAATAAACAGCTGAACTGATGATCAGTCCGATAATGCCGGGCTCAGGAATATCCTCTGTAGTCGTTACCTTGGAATATGTGACATTTACATCAGTTTCCTCGATCTTATCAAGGATATTGTCCATGGCTTTCCTTTCTCTCGTATTGTAATACTCTCCGCCGGTCTTCTCGATGGAATTGCGGAAGCCGGCTTCGTCTACAACGAACTCCGGTGCAAGTGCAAATACCTTAACATTTCTGTTAGCACAAAGATCACAGGCCTCGTCCACCGTTACTATCGGAGTACCCCAAAGCTCATTATCCGTTACGAACATAATAAGCCTTGATCTCTCAGGTGCCTCATCGAGATCCGGGAAGTTATACAGTGCCGTTGCAAGACCGTCACCGATGATAGAACTTCCGTATTCGGAATTCGTACCTGCAAAACGGTATCCGTATACATAAACGCTGTCAAGATCGGAATACCAGTAAGCATCCTCGGCACATTCTATTGATTCTATAAGCATATCCAGCGAATCGAGAACATAATCATAGTCATCAGTCAGCGGTACGAGCAGTACGCCCTGACCGTTAAAGATCGTAATACCGAATCTCTCTCCCTTCAGTCCCGATACAAAATCCTTGAGCTCGTCACAGAGATCAACGGATACTTCATCAAGTGAACCGGAGACATCAAGACAGATCATGATATCTCTGTTGTGCTTTTCAATCGTGGTCGTCTTTACGTTTACAGGCTTAGCTGCAAGGAAAGACGCGCACAATACTGCCGCTACCAGACTCGCCACTACGAGGACACGGAGTACATAGTACTCGGCCATCATAAACTTATACTGAGGAAGGCTTCTGATGAATTCCGTATTGGCACTCTTTCTTCCGCCCTTGTATTTACGTGCGTTCCAGATAGTAAGGGCCAGTATCACCAGAGTGATACCAAGACCGATATATACGGCGATAGGGTGTGTCAGTTCCATTTTTCCACCACCGTCCTTGCGTCCGCGATCGACTTGGGAGTATTGGCATCATCACTCTCAAATGAGAACTCAGGTCTGTAGAATTCCGCGATGAGGTTATGAAGGCTCGGCATTCCGAGTCCGGAGATCTCGTGAAGCGTAAGGTTCATTGCTCTTACGCCGGTCATCTCCTGTACAAATCCTCTTACGGCAGAACTGAGCTGCAGATATGCTTCTCTGTCGTCGATCGACTTGTTGTTATAATTCTTTTCTATCTCACTTATTATCTTCAGATAGTTAGCCCTGATCTGATCGGATGTTCTCTTCGTGACAGGCTTAGGCTGTACGGGCTTATTCTTCTTCTTTTTCTTGGGAAGCTTATAACCCTTGAGCTTAACGATTAGAAGTAACACGATAGGCACAACTACCAGCAGACCTAATCCGATCGTCAGCAAGAGAGAATATGAAAACATATCTTGTAGATTAACGGATATTGGCATGTCTGTGCTTCTCCAACAATTCTATTACATTCTGGACAATGTCAGTCTCGCTGTCCATGTCGGCATTGATGATACCGTACCTGACGAGCTTTCTGTTATTGTCCTCTCGCATTTTCCTCTTATATTCCTGTTCGATCTTCATCAGCCTCTTGCTTCCGCTGACAAATCCCGGGATATATCTTCCTGATTCAACATCGAAAGACTTCGTTCCGGTCACATCCGCATCCGTTATATTCACGAAAAGAACATCATGTCTGCAGATAAGTCTCTTGAGCTGAGGATCCGAGATGGCAGCCATACCCTTCATATCGGTAATGATGAAGATGATCATCTTACGTCTGAAGTTATTGATGATATAGTCTACTGTCCTCGAGATGTCACAGCTCTTCCCCGAAAAGCCCTCGGCCTGATAACTTGCAAGGATCTGCTCGACGTTCAGAAGTCCCGTCTTGAACTGATGGTACTTTATAAGTCCGTCCTTGCTGTAGATGGCACCGATATTATCACCGTTCTTATAAGCAAGATATGAGATCGTACCCATAGTATAGAGTGCGACTTCCTTCTTGCTCGAACCGGACGGCGTATCTCCCGTCATCTTGATACCCGAATCCATCAGGAGCAGGATATTATGCTTCTTCTCGGCTACATAACGCTTTACGAGGAGGCTCCTGCTTCGAGATGAGGCTTTCCAGTCAATATCCCTGATACTGTCACCGGGAACATATTCACGAAGGTCCTCGAAGTTCAT
>CACZPC010000157.1 GCA_902782985.1 Oscillospiraceae bacterium | reverse complement strand
TCGAGCTTTCCTGCCTTCTCCATCTCGGCAAGCTTCTTATGAGCTGCATTGGGCTCGATACCTTCTACGTTCAGTTTCTGGCGATAGAACTCAAAGAATACCTTGGGCTCATAGTCCAGGCAGTCTATGGACAGCAGATACTCGGGAGTATATCTCTCGAACTGAACGTCGCGGTTGTTATAAAGTCCGTCCTTGGATCTGAAGTCGGGGATACCGCTCTCGGTAGATACTCCCGCACCGCCAAAGAATACGATGTGCTCGCTTTCGCGGATGACCTTGTTAAGTTCTTCGTAAGTACTCATGTCTGTCCTCCTTATGTTATCTTTAAGCGCCTGTAATTATCGGATATAGTGTCGGAAACAGCAGTAATGCCAGCGATATGAGTCCCATGACTGTCATGGTGACTATTGTCGTTAAACGCCCCGGAGATGCTTTCTCGGGATCATTGGGATCATACCAGACCGATATCTTACGTGTCATGGCACTTAAGGGTCCGATATTCCCGAACTTTCTATATGTGACACCGTCGACCTCATAGGTAAAATGTCCCGTATAGTAGATCCCCCTGTCTTTTTCAATGCCTTTAGCGTCAAGATCGGTCCTGGGGTCGTGCCTGTAGACATCCGTTACTTTTCCTTTGGCCCTTTTAGTCATCCTGAAGCAGCCGCCGACAAAGTAAAATATCAACATCGTCAGGAATATTACCCCTATTCCCGATGCAAATACATAACAGATCGAAGATACGATTTCCATTTTATACCACCCCTTCGAGCTCACTTAAGCTCCTATCCTTATCTATTATATATCATTTAACATACAAAAACGGGATCCGCATATTCGCAGATCCCGTAGTAATGATCTAACTTTCGAGCGATTGCCGTCAGCCGTTGAATCTCTTCTGCTGGCTTGCGATGAGCTCGCTGTCCTCAAAGTAGTTGATCCTCATCGCTGCCTTAACTTCCTTCAGTGTCTGTGCAGCTTCAGCTCTTGCTACTTCAGTACCCTTCTTTAAGATCTCGTATACGGCAGGGATATCCTTCTGATACTCGGCTCTTCTTGCACGGATGGGAGAGAGCTCCTCCTCGAGCACGTTAATAAGAAGCTTCTTTACCTTAACGTCGCCAAGGCCGCCTCTCTGGTAGTGCTCCTTCATCTCGTCAAGATTCTTATAGTCGGGAGCATACTCAGCGAAATGCTCATCCTTCGCGAAAGCATCAAGATACGTAAACACCGTGTTGCCTTCAAGGGAGCCCGGATCTTCTACTCTCAAGTGGTTAGGATCCGTGAACATGCTCATGACCTTCTTCTTTACTTCCTCGGGAGTATCCGATAAGTAGATGCAGTTACCTAAGGACTTACTCATCTTAGCCTTACCGTCAGTACCGGGAAGACGTGAGCATACCGCATTATTCGGAAGAAGAGCATTGGGCTCTACCAATACTTCTCCGTATGTGGAATTAAACTTACGAACGATCTCACGAGCCTGCTCGATCATGGGAAGCTGATCCTCGCCGACAGGAACCGTAGTAGCCTTAAATGCCGTGATGTCGGAAGTCTGGCTTATGGGATAAGTCAGGAATCCGACAGGGATACTTGTCTCGAAATTACGAAGCTGGATCTCGGTCTTAACGGTAGGATTTCTCTCGAGCCTTGATAATGTTACAAGGTTCATATAGTAGAAAGAAAGCTCCGTGAGCTCAGATACCTCTGACTGAATGAAGATATTGGACTTATCGGGATCAAGTCCTGCTGAAAGGTAATCAAGAGCTACCTCGATGATATTGTCCCTGATCTTGTCCGGGTTATCAAAATTATCGGTCAATGCCTGGGCATCGGCGATCATTATGAATATCTTCTCAAACTCTCCGGAATTCTGAAGTTCCACCCTTCTTCTTAAGGAACCTACATAATGTCCCAGATGAAGTCTTCCTGTGGGACGGTCTCCGGTAAGTATTATCTTTCCCATTTAAATGTGCCTCCGTTAATAAACAACTTCGTCTATTATATCAGATATCATGGCGATAAACTTATTTATCGAGCTTCATATCTCCTGCTTTGATCCATCCTTTCTTCCTCATCAATTCTGACACACCGAGGCTGATAGCAGCAGGAAGAATGAAATACATAAGAACGATCTCGCCTACGACTACAGCGGGAGATGTCGTCTCCACCATAGTCGTAAATGTAGAGATAGGTCCGACAAGACCTGATGTACCCATACCGGAACCTACTGCATTACTTGTCATCTTAAATACCATTGTGGAAACAGGACCTAAGATCGCAGAAGATACGATCGCCGGGATCCAGATCCTGGGATTCTTAACGATATTGGGGACCTGGAGCATTGATGTACCGAGACCCTGAGATAAAAGTCCGCCTACCTTATTCTCTCTATAAGATATAACAGCAAAGCCGATCATCTGGCAGCAGCATCCTACGGTAGCCGCGCCTGCTGCGATACCGCCGAGTCCCAATGCAACACCAATGGCAGCGGAAGAGATAGGGAGTGTAAGGAAGATACCCATAAGGACACTTACGATGATACCCATAAGAAGAGGTTGCTGTTCTGTACCCCAGTTAACAAGACTTCCGAGCCATGTCATAAATGTCGAGATGGGAGGTCCTACAAGGATACCTGCTACGGCACCGGGAATAATGGTGCAAAGAGGAGTAGCGATGATATCGACAGGAGTCTTACCTGCTACAAGATGTCCGACTGAGATTCCTACAAGTGCCGCTATAAAAGCTCCGAGAGGCTCACCGGGAGAAGTAAGACCTACGAGAGTAGTTCCCTCAACGATAAGGCTTGAAGATACATAAAGCTTGGCATAAGCACCGATCATACCGCATACGGCGGCAGAGATAGTTACAAGAGGTGACTCCTTGAACTTGATGGCGACACCGAGACCGATACCCGCACCCATGATGCATTGTGCCATCTTACCGATCAGTACGATCGCATAAGCGACTGTACCGGGCGTCTTGCCTCCGGGGAGATAACCTCCCACTGTAGCAATTATCGTACCGATGATAAGCGTACAGAAAAGTCCCGTCGCCATACCGGATAATCCGTCGATAAAGATCTTATTCAGGATCGCTCTGATCCCCGACGGCTGCTTCTTGTCATTATTCTTCTTTCCTGACATACATAACCCCTCCGTGTATTATCAAAAATTCAATTAAATATATCACAGACAGAGATATGCATGTACCTGAATATAAACCGTGCAAGTATACATATCTGCCGTTTTATCGCAATTTACCGAAATACTTAATGCGATTTGGGCAGAATAAAAATCATTAGCGAAAAGCTTATGAATACTTTGGTGCTCTGAGAGCTCTCAGTTTTCCTTCAACAGGCATCCATCGTTCGAATTATGTATCCCCTGTTTAACCATCATACATCGGTGATCGTCTAAGATAGTTTCTAAAACAAACAGAGTCGGTTACTATTTATTATCGACTCTGTCTATTTATTATTCAGTTTTATACCTTAGCTACTACCGCATAGAAAATAAGATCTTCATTGCCTGTATTGATAAGGCTGTGCGATCTGCCCTTTGAGCAAAGATGTGCTTCACCGGGGTTCGCGGGGATCTCGCCGTCATCATTCT
>CACZPC010000156.1 GCA_902782985.1 Oscillospiraceae bacterium | reverse complement strand
GCCTTGATAGCTCCGCCCTTGCCTCTGTTGACCGCGTAGCTTACCGGGTGTATATGATCATCTTCAAGTCCCGCTTTCTTTATCTCTTCATCCGTATTATCGGTGCTGCCGTCATTGACGGGAACTATCTCATAGTCAAGTCCGGCATCATCAAGCACAGAGGATATCTTCCTCAGATTGGAATAGATGTGTTTGCCTTCGTTATAAGCGGGAACGACAAGGGAAAGCATCGCTTTTACCAGTTTCCTTCATACTGCCAGTTATCCTCGATGAAGATATCATCATGGACCGTATACCAGTCACCGGGCAGATACTGATTGCCGTTATTGATCGAAGGTTCGAATTCCTCGGAGATGATGATCAGCTGATCTTCTTCCTTGGGATCGCTGTTGATGGGATTGCCTGTGAAGGGATTGACCGGATCACTGATAACTCCGTTTGTAGCGATGGTAGGAACATCGGCATTCGTCATGAATGTATTATCCGTAGTAAAACCGGTAGCACCGAAGTCCTTTACCATGAGAACGGGATTGATCCACATCGTATCAAGAGAACCGTCCATGATGATCATGTCATCGAACTGGTGGATATCTCTTCCGTGATCGGCGACGATGATGATCCTGGTATTGTCATATACACCCATCTCCCTAAGATAATCAAACCATCTTCCGAGGGCGAGATATGAAGCCATATTGGCATCGTAGTGAGCGACCTGAGTGGTCTCTGTCATATTCATGACTCTTCCGTCGATTACATTTCGATCGGAATGTGCAGCGTCATATTCGGTATTATCGACATTCATTGACGGTACATAATCCGGAGCCTGAAGATAAGCAGGCTCATGAGGAGCACCGTTATCCATGAGGAAGAGGTTATTACCGGATCCTTCTTCGATATTAGTGATATTGGGCAGAACATCGAGCAAGGTATAGCTCTTAAGGAAAAGCTCGTTCTCACCATGTGCCGTCGTCAGTGTATCGCGCACCTGCTCGAATGATCCTATGGCAGTCTCAGCCTTGAGGTCATTATATCTTCCGTTGTTATAGATCGTACCCTTAAGCGCCGTGGGAACAACGCTGAACAGACTGTAGCAGAAGATATTTCTCTCTCTCATTGCTTCCTTGTCGTCTACACCCTGAGTCTCCTTGGCATTGACACCCTCAACGGCATTAAACGCATCGATATAATCATATCCGTCATAGATCGAGAGATCGGGGATCTGCTGATAACCCGCATAGGGAGGATCGAATACCGTTACATGATATCCGTTCTCACCGAAGAGCACGGGCATCATAAGAAGAGCCTCGTCATGCTTTTCCTGAAGAGACATGTCACTTCTTTCATTGGAAGCTGACGGTATATATTCATATCCGCCGAAAAGACCGGGTGTACCGAAGTTCGTGAAAGGACCGTGGGATATTGTATTGGGATAATAAACAAATCCGTCGAACTGCGCTGCGAGCTCAGGCTTTTCGTTAAAGATATAAGGCACCTCTGCACTCAAAGCCCTGTCCAGCATTATCACCATGACATTTTGACCCTCTGTGCTGAGTGTGACCACAGGGATGTCGGGTGTACCGTAATCACAGATAGTCTTGTATTCCTTATTGATCTTGACGATATTCATTATCGACATCGCAAGGATAACGAGGCATCCTGCCGCAATAACGGTATTGGTCACCTTGGGAAGGAATCTGTAAAGCAGTATGACGGCGACCGCCAAAACAACGACCGCAATAAGATTATTCCTTAATCCGGAGGACGTGAATACCGGCATATCATCAAATACAAAGTTTGCGGATAATGTACCGAGCTTGGTATCAAAGCAGAAATAATCGATAGCGAACACCCCTGCAAGTGCAATGCTTATAAAACTCATTACCCTCCTGATGACCGGAGATGCAAGGTAATAAAACAAAGGGAACCAGATGAGGAACAGTCCTGCAGCGTCGATACCGGAACATGCAACGTAGATATTGGGATTTCTCATGCTGAAGATATTAACAAACTCCGTGGGAGAAGATGCGATAAGAGCAGATGGGATCAGAAGTCCCGTAAGAAGTGCCATAAGAACACATCCGAGCATATACATCTTTGTATCCGAGGAGGAAGGCGTAAACTCGGGAAGCTTAACGCTGACCTTCCTGCTGAGGAGACGGAGTGCGAAAGGCACCATCAGGATAAGCGCAAGTGCGACAAGAAATACCGTGATCTTGGATGAGCCCTTTTGAGGAGGGAATGCGAACGCATAGATAAATACCGCTACGCCTGCAAGTGCAAGAACGATACTCAATATGAGCTTGGAGTGCTTGAGCTTTAAGAAAAGATTCTTAAAGAGCGAGAATACGTTATTAAGTGTCCAGTAGAAAGCAAGTCCCGCAGGTGAATTATAAAGAAGTACCAGGAAGACTACTGCCATACCGTACATCTGTACCTTGGCTTTTACGGGCATACCGCGAAGGTAGATATAACCTGCGATGAAATTGATAAGCGTCATCAGGATGGGAAGCACATTAAGCGAGATCCCTCCGATCGTGATCATCTGATCGGGAGCGCCGAGATCTCTGATAGGACCGAATGATACGCCCTGAAGCAGGCTCATACCTGAAAGGAGGTTATATGCAGCCATGAAGAAAGGCACCTGAAGCAAGAGCGAGAATGAACCCTTCAATACATGCATGGGGCTGTAATTATTCTGGCGATAATATGTCTGGAGCATCATCATGCGCTCATCGCCCTTGAAGGCCTTCTTGATCTGAGCGATCCTGGGAGCCAGACGCTCCTCTATATCCCTTTCCTCTGCCTGCATGGCATCGGCTCTGTTATACAGGGGCAATACAAGGATATTGACTATAAGACTTAAGACTATGATCGTGAGTCCGGGATTCGGGAGCAGTCTGTTGACGATAGCAAAGACTAACTCAAAAAACAATCCCAAAGGACCTATAAGCAACTGGTAAAGAACATGCAAAAATGTCATGTTATCCTCCCTAAGACCAAACTTCGGATATTATATAACAAATTTGCTGAAATTGC
>CACZPC010000155.1 GCA_902782985.1 Oscillospiraceae bacterium | reverse complement strand
TTAAGGGGAGAGTACCTGAGAAGTATCACGATACTTTACGTAAGTGTGCTGATAACTGGGGGATATGCATGGTGCCGCTTAACGGTGCACGTGAATTCTGTGACAGGATAAAGGCGGAAGGGTATAAGATATTCATCCTGTCTAATGCCAGCGATCTTTTCTATGAATATTTCCCAAAGTTCCTTCCTCTTACATACTTTGACGGAGTATTCGTATCATCGGACTATCTGATGCTCAAGCCTGATGTCAGGATATATGAGAAGTTCCTTGAGACTTATGGTCTTGCCGCGGAAGAATGTCTTTTCGCGGATGATACACTTGCTAATGTAGAAGGAGCACGAAAGGCCGGCATGAATGCAATGCAGTTCAAAGGGGATTATGAGGAAATATTCGGCGTCTTGAAAGCAGATAGCTGAACGGGATGTATCATATCAAATCATACAAATTTCGGCTGATTATTTAACATTAAGCATCATTTGCCTGTTATATCATTGGAGATGAGTATTATATTCTGATCCGACGGGGGATAGGCGAATGAGGAATGATGCAAATGCCGTGGCGGTCTTAAAAGACCGTAAAGATCGTATATTCGAAGTTGATGCGGTGAAATTCATGGCGATCTTCTATATGATCTGTGAGCATGTATATGAACGATTCGGATCATTTGATCACTTCGGAACGATGCCTGATACTTTATATCGTAATTTCGTGGAATTCTTCGGAGGTCCTATGGCCGCTCCGGTATTTATGTTCTGTATGGGTATCGGAATGATATATACAAGACATGATTCTTCTGCTGATTTTATAAGGCGCGGAATAAAGCTGCTGCTGGCCGGATATCTTCTTAATTTCTTCAGGCAGACTATACCGATGCTGATTGCTATGAGGCTGGGGATCGATACGGGATTCAGTCTGATCGGAGGGCTGTTAAATGTCGATATCCTGCCTTTCGCGGGGATGGCCTTTATCTCGATCGGTCTGATGAAAAGATTTAAGATGCCGCTTTTGTCAATGCTCGCGACTGCTATACTGCTCCAGGCGGTTGGAATATGGAGCGTAAACCTCAGGATTGATTCCGTAGCCGCAGCTACTTTGATCGGACTGATCCTCCCGGGTGGAGATCATGTGGCTTTCCCGATGACATTATGGCTTATATATCCCGTAAGCGGTATGATCTTCGGAAGATATCTGAAACAGTCAGGTGACAGAGTGTCTCTATATAAGAAAGTTCTTGCCGTTTCTTTTGTATTCTTTGTTTCATACAGTTCCGCGCTGCTCTTCTCCGGATACGATCTTCGTCTTATCTATTCTCTTTATAGATCATCGTATTATAACCAGAACATCATGTCAGTCATGTGGATCATACCTCTTGTCCTCATGTCGATATGCATATCGTATTTTGTTCTCGGAAGGATCTGCCTGACGGTTACGGGAAGGTTTATGACATACTGCAGCATAAATCTTACGACTATATATATGATCCAGTGGTTATTGATCGGTTACGGTCTCGGTTTTTATATGCTTCTGGGATTCGGTCCGACTGATTCGCCCTTATTTCTGATATCGGGTGCCCTTGTCCTGATGATCTTATCAGTCGCGATAATGACGCTGATAAGGAAGGTAAGGAGTATCCGCCGTGCGAAGCTCTCGAAATGATATAATAAACGTACTTATAAGCGATGCGGAAGAGTTGTTTTACTGATAATGAATGCGGAAGAGAGTATAAGAAAAGGATTCCACTCACGGCTTATGGCACCCTTTACAAGGGCGTGCAGGGATTATCGACTGATAAATAACGGTGATCATATTGCGGTCTGCATTTCGGGCGGCAAGGATTCGATGCTCATGGCTGCGCTCTTCCTTGAATTGAAAAGGCACCCTGAAGTTGATTTTGATCTGACATTCCTCGTAATGGATCCGGGATATACCGAGGAGAACCGCGCTCTTATCGAAAGCAATGCCCGTTCTTTGGATATACCGATAACGATTTTTAATACTTCGATCTTTGAGGATGCCGGAACTGTCAACAAAGGTATGTGCTATAAATGTGCAAGGATGAGGAGAGGGCATCTGTATAAGAAAGCCGAAGAACTCGGCTGCAATAAGATAGCACTCGGACACCATTATGATGATGTGATCGAGACCGTCCTGATGGGTATGCTCTACGGCGGACAGATAAGGTCAATGATGCCTAAGCTCAGGAGTACAAATTATAAGGGGATGGAGCTTATAAGACCAATGTATCTTATAAGAGAAGAAGATATCTGCGCATGGAGGGATCATAACGGATTGAAATTTCTTGACTGTGCATGCAGTCTTACGGCTCTTCGTGACGAAGGGGATGCTGTATCCAAGCGGCAGGAGATAAAAGAACTGATCGCTGATCTTAAGAAGAAAAATCCTTCCGTAGAAGCCAATATATTCAGCAGCATGGAGAATGTGGATATTGATACCGTGATCGAATACAAGAAGGCAGGTATAAGACATAACTTCCTTGAGGATTACTGATATGACAGATAAGATCTTTTACCATCTTCCGGGATTATTCGAGTTCTATGAACTGTATAAAGTCTTTCTCCCGCTATACCGCGATCATCGTGAGTATTTTATTGAAGGCTGTGAGATAGGCTCGATCTACGGAGCTCCTTATGATTGCATCTGGGGAGGCGGTCGCGTAGGATACGGTGAGGAATCCCCCGAGGATGTGGCTTCGCTAATGAAAGAATACGGAATATCATCACGCCTTACTTTCAGTAACTCGCTGATAGACAAAAGCTGTCTTGGTGATCGAAAGTGTAATTCTCTATGCAGGCTTTTTGAGCACAGCGGGACTGTCGGAAACGGCATCATAATCACATCCGATATCCTTATGGATCATATAAAGAGAGAATATCCTGACTTTTACTTTGTGTCATCCACAACAAAGGTCCTTACGGATCCGGATGATCTCAGAGCAGAACTCGATCGTGATGAATTCCGTTACGTGGTACCTGACTTCAGACTGAATGTCAGACTTGATGTGCTGAATACTCTGACATCAAAGCAGAAGAGTAAGATCGAATTTCTTTGTAATGAATGCTGCAGCTTTGATTGTATGAATCGAAAGGCATGCTATGAAAACGTCAGCCTAAAGAGCCTGGGCGAGAAATGCGAGGATCATATCTGCCTGTCTGATAAAGAGGGCAGAGGATACCGTTTCTCGGAGGCTATGAAGAATCCGGGATTTATCGGAGTCGGTGATATTCGCGACAAGTACCTGCCGATGGGCTTTTCGAATTATAAGATAGAGGGCAGGAGCCTGGGAAGTGCAGTGGTTCTGGAAATGCTCCTGTATTATATGGTAAAGCCTGAATATCAGATCAAGGTAAGAGAAGAGATCTATCTTGACAGCATGCTCGATCTGTTCTGATATTTTGCCGCCGTTAATTACGCCGCAGAAACAGGGGGACAGCTAAAGTAAAAATATCTATAGTTTCAAGGATGCAGATCTGCAAAATAAAAGGATTTTGTCCTTTATGGCTTAGAGGAAACTTTAATGCTTGTTTTTGATCCGCATGAGTGCTACAATCGCCTCTATTACCCAAAATCAGGAATAGAAAAAGGAAACTGGAACGATGTCGGATTTGATGTTGACAGCGAAGGTCTTAAATACACTCAAGAACTATCAGATCGATGCAAAAGATATTCTTTTGCATAGTCCGATTGACTTGTCATTTGACGGTGAATACATAAAGGGATATTTGGTCGTAACAGAGCAGAAGATCGCTGTGTGTACGATGGCACTTCCTAAGGGAACCATACATTTTTTCAGAAATGCTCAATCAGGAGACGATCTTATCGCTGAAGAGCCGGGTGAATACGATACAGCGATATACGAACTCAGTGATATCGCTCATCTTCGTATCGATACATTTGTAGGCTCTAATGTGTTATCCGGCGAATATAAGGGCGAGCATATATCTATCGCTGCTTTTACCAACAGGTATCAGCAGCAGATGAATGTACTCGTAAGGAAACTTCGAACGTATCTTCACGGAGGTGAGCTCGTTGCTGAGGAAGAAGTTCAGGAGGATAACGAGAAGACCTCAGGTTCGGGTAAGAGCAAGAGATCCATCTTCGGAAGGACACTTAAGTATTTCCTTAAGTATAAGAGCCTTATAGTGGTGCTTATCCTTACGTATATAGTTAACGGCTCCATGAATATCGCATGGCCTTACCTTACGGGTACGGTGCTGTTTGACCGCGTGCTGGGGGCTGATGATTCATTCCTTTCTGAGTTCGGTCTGGCAGGGAAGCTGGGGACTGCACTTCTTGCGGTCGCTCTTACGATGCTCCTTGTAAGGCTTTTGCAGGCTCTCTCTAATTATCTGCAGATATTTGTCATGGCAAAGCTTTCAAGTACTGCCATAAGAGATATTAAGAACGATGCTTTCGATGCCATGAGCAGACTGTCACTGAGCTTTTATGTCAACAAGCAGACGGGCGGTCTTATGACAAGGGTCTTAAGCGATTCCGACAGAGTAAGGAATTTCTTCATTGACGGACTTCCGATGATCTTCGTTCACGGTATCACCATAGTAGTAACTTTTGTCATAATGTTCAGGCTCAACTGGAAGATGGCACTTATCGCTTGTATCCTTCTTCCTCTTCTTGTCTTCATGACAGTCAAGCTCCGTCCCGGACTTTGGATACTTGCAGGTAAGAGGCACAGAGCCGAGAAGGCTGTATCCGGCAAGGCTAACGATAACTTAACGGGAGCGAGAGTAGTTAAGGCTTTCGGACAGCAGGACGAGGAGATAAAGAGATTTGCACGCCCCAGCAATAACTTAAAGAATGCCGAGATCGAGATAACGAAACTCAGAAATAAGTTCGCGATCCTTTATAACCTGGTTCAGGAAGTATCAAGTATCTGGATCTGGATCGCAGGTGTCTTATTCGTTCTTAAGACACGTGAGATCGAGCTTGGTGTACTTATCACTTTCGTAGGATATGTAATGCAGCTCAACGGTCCCATGAACTTCTTCGCCTGGATCTTCAGGATGTGGTCTGACAGTATAAATTCCGCCGAGAGACTATTTGAGATAATGGATGCTATACCCGAGATACAGGAAGCTGAAGATCCGGTGGAACTTAAAGATCCGAGAGGTGAGATCGAGCTTGATAACGTGACATTCGGATACAGGATCGGAAGACCCGTATTAAAGGAGATCAACATAAAGATCCGTGAAGGGGAGATGCTCGGTATCGTAGGAAGATCGGGTGCCGGTAAGTCTACGCTGGTCAACCTTATATCAAGGCTCTACGATGTTAACGAGGGATCGATCAAGATCGACGGGACAGATGTTAAGGATCTGTCGCTCAGAGATCTGAGGCGTAATGTGGCTATGGTATCTCAGGATACTTATATCTTCATGGGATCGGTCGCCAAGAATATCGCATACGGCAACGAGAATGCATCAAGAGCGGACATAATCCGTGCGGCAAAGCTTGCAAGCGCACATGAGTTCATATCAAGACTTCCCGACGGATACGACACGATAATAGGAGCTTCCGGTAAGGATCTCTCGGGAGGAGAGAAGCAGAGGATATCGATAGCAAGAGCTATTCTTGCCAATCCTAAGATCCTTATCCTTGATGAAGCTACGGCAAGTGTAGATACACAGACAGAGAAGGCGATACAGCATTCTCTTGAATATCTTGTTAAGGGACGTACTACTCTTTCCATCGCGCACAGATTATCGACCTTGAAGAATGCCGACAGACTGATCGTAATCGACGGCGGAAGGATCGTTGAAGAAGGAACGGAAGAAGAATTAAGCAGGATCGAGGGAGGTATCTACAGGACTCTCCTTGATCTTCAGAATAAGTCCATGGCTCTTAATACTGAGTTCTGACAAAGAAAAGGAGACTGATCATGACTGAAGATACACTTAACATATATGAGAAGAAAGCGCAGGAGATGACTGCTACCAATATGATCACGCGAGAGGATACTTTCGCGAAGACAAAGGGCGGTTTCCTATGCCTTGACTGCAACGGTGAACATTACGACAGAGTAAGGATCTCAAGGCTCTTTCCTTTCTCCGATGCCGACAGATATCTCTCCGTAAGAGAGTACGGTAACGGTGATAAAGAGATAGGTATCATCGAGGAGTTAGCTTCATTGAGCGAAGAAACGCAGAAACTTATAAGAGAGCAGCTGGATCTTTACTACTTTACTCCCGTGATCAGCAGGATAATGAGCATCAAGGACGAATACGGATATGCTTATTTCCACGTAATGACTGATAAGGGAGAGTGTAAGTTCGCTATCAATATGGGTGCTAATGCCGTAGCGAAGCTCTCTGATACTAGACTTATCATTCAGGATGTGGACGAGAACCGTTTTGAGATAAAAGATGTCGATAAGCTTACCACGAAGGAAAGGAGGATGCTCGATCTGTTCCTTTGATCGAACGGATGATATGAACCTTAAGTTTGAACTTTCAAAGCATATGATCGACCGCCTCTGCCTTAGAGAAGGCGAAGTCATATACTATTCCGTACCTATAGATATCGACGGGGACGGGAAGTGGACAGACGATTCCTTTCTTGTTGTTACTACAAAGAGGATCGCGGCGTTTGTTCACGACGATATGACTTCGTACGATATAAAGGACCTTCAGAAGGCGTCGGCGGAATCAGGAGTCGGAGGGGGACTTCTCGTAGTAAGAAAAGACGGCGAGGACGTCCTTGTGGCGCACTATTCCTCCAAGCACTTAAGCAGATATGCATATATAGCAAGAGGTATCAATATCCTTATCTCGGGAAGAGACGAGGAAGTAATAAGTACGGAATATGAGAAGATATGCCCGCACTGCGGAAGGGTAATACCCGGCACGAGGACATGTCCGAAATGCTCCGGAAGCGGAAGTTTCTATAAGATCATAGGCAGGACCGTAAGACCTTATAAGAAGGATCTTGCCTTTATATCCCTGCTGATGGTACTTATAGCCGTAACTAC
>CACZPC010000154.1 GCA_902782985.1 Oscillospiraceae bacterium | reverse complement strand
CTTTTCTGTGTCTCGGGTCTCGGGAAAGGATAAGTCATATGTCTCCGGTGACGTCGCCGTTTTTGAAATTTGGAGACACGGGTGGAGACATTTTCACGCAAAAGTAGACAGATTTTCTCCATCGTGGTCTCCATTTTTAAAATTTGGAGACATGGGTGGAGACACGAGTTCACATGAGGTTCATTGAAGAAGCGGCATGAAATACGCCTCAAAAAGCCGCCGCCCATACAGAGCACTTATCTGACGTCGCCGTCGAAGAGCCCGACCGTCTCCTGAGAAACATACCAAACTTTAAGACCGCGGTGACATTCAGATCATCGCGGTCTTATTATGTATATCAAAAGGCAAAACAAAAGGGAGCCTTCCTGCTCCCCTGACGTCTTCAATTCTCGTCCATGTACTTCCTGATCGTGGTAAATGCAGTAAAAGCACAAACGGCGAAGACTAAGATAATTGCAAATACGGGCATAATCTTTTTCCTCCGACAAGTATTATAAGACCGCGGCTATATGGTGTTAAGTATTTCTTTTATGATTTTGTTCAAGGAAAAATGAGGCTTTTGGAGGAAATGTGAACTTCTCCGTCCCGGCTTAGCCTCTATGCACCGCAGGTTGCACGACTTACGTCAGCTGACCTCTCCGTCGAACAGGCCGGATCGCCTTTCGAGGACCATGTTCTTGATGAGATATACAAATGATGCGATCACTATGGTACTGACAATGACTGCGGCGAAGTAGATACCTATGCCATACCTCTTATAAACGAAGAAAAGATTCTCGATCATGAGGTAGTTGAGCATGATGGTCTCCAGAGAGATCTTACCTAAGAACTTCAATACGGGATTACCGATCCTTATCCTGGATACGACAGTAATAACAAGGATGATGAATACGAGCTCAAATAAAGTCTCTTCACCAAGTCCCGTTAATCTGTCCATGATGGCCCCGGGCTTAAAAGGATCTCCGGTGTAATAGATCATACGATCGACCAGTTCTCTGTGGGTATAGTCCAGGAGCACGAAGAGAGCTGCTGATGACAGAATGATCGCGGTAAAAGCTTTGCGGATGATGTTATTTATACGTTCTTCCTTATATGCATACAGCATACCGACGGGGAACATAAATATAGTGTTATACCACCACTCGCCCTTGAACCAGTAGGACATCGTAAGAGAGAATGAGTGCCCGGAGAAGAATCCTATAGTGACCATGACAAAGACTACGACAGTCATAAGCAGTATTCCCGTCTTCACTTTCCTGACCTTGCCGAATATGATCCAAAATGCCGTGTACAGGATCATGATCTCGACAGCGAACCACATCTGGTTATTAACAAGGAAGAGACCGAAGAAGGCACAGATGACCTCTGTAAAGGTAAAGTGATTACCGTATCTGATGTTGCCTAAGAGAGCTTCAGTCAGGTAGATATAGTTACAGATAAAGTAAGGGACAAGAACGGTAAATATCCTTCGCTTCATAAAGCCCCTGGTGTAATCCGTATCTGTCATCCGTCGCTTGATAAGACCGAATCCCGAACAGAAGAAGAAGAAAGCAACCGCGAGGATACCATAGAAGTAATAGTTATAGAATTCCTTCATGGTATCCGATCCTATATAGAAATTATTAAGTGTAACGACCGTCTGGTGCAAGATAATAAAGACCGCGAGGAATCCCTGGATCTCCTTGCTTAAGATCCTGTCGAAGAAAGTCTTCTCATCTGATGATCTCTTCCTTGCATTAATGATAAGTAATGCTCCAAGGAGAGCTAAGCTTATATAAAAGATTATCGTAAAATTCACTTTTGCTTCTCCTTGTTATTTTATCAGGCTTATGACATTCAATGTCAGGGATATCAGCAGCATAGTTATGACTACTAAGATGATTATTATCAGTCGACTTCGTTCCCGTTTGTGACGTATCTCTTCGTCACTTAATTCGACTGATTCCCTGATGATCTGTTGTGCTTCTTCACGGGTAATGATCTCGTCCTCGGCACTCTTTTCTCCGGCCAGGATCTCCATTATGGAAATATCCAGCGTCTGAGCTATAGGTTCAAGCATCGAGATATCGGGAAAGCTTAATCCTCTCTCCCACTTGGATACGGCTTTATCGGTAACATTCAAAGCATCCGCAAGTTGTTTCTGGGTCAATCCCTTTTCCTTGCGGAGTTCTGTGATAAGTTGTCCCGTTCTTTCTTTGTCCATACTGAGAATACCGTATCTCCCTCTGAAAAGTATGGGGCATTATATAAAGGAAATCAAGTTTCAGACGCGGTTTTTATTCTGTCCGGAGATAAAAATACGCGCCGTTCCTGCGGGGAGCGACACGCATCTTAGATATTTGTAAGCAGAAAGGGAATTAATATACGCTGATCATCTCTTCGTCGGATCTGAATTCGGTATGCGACTTGGAAGGAACGGAACCTTCTTCGATATATCCTATAGGGAATAATGCGATGAGGTTATAATCCTGCATTTCGGGGAACTCGGCCTT
>CACZPC010000153.1 GCA_902782985.1 Oscillospiraceae bacterium | reverse complement strand
GTATTCCTCATCCATATGCTCGAGGACGGTTCTTTCGAGATCATCGAAGCGACATATGATGCCGATGAGATGACACTTACTTTCGAGACGAGCAGCTTCTCGCCTTTCGTAATATGCAAAGGCGCTAATGGCGAATCATCGGATGGTACTGCGACGGATACCACGACTCCGACACCGGCAACTACTCCCGCAAGTACTCCTGACGTTGCATCAGAGAATGCACCTGCAGCCAAGGGCGACGGCACGACAACTACCCCCACTCCTACACCGGCTTCTACTTCTGCACCGAGCACGGGTGAGAAGCAGCATTCCATAGCAGCCACCATAGGAATGATAATGATGATATCGGCTGCTGCAATCGCAATCTACAACAGAAGAACTCATGAGATCGTAGAAGACTGACAACTCTTGAATCGATCACCTGAATGAAGAGAGGCTGTCTCAAATGAGGCAGCCTCCCTTTTGTTATTTTTTACGAACCCGTAAAGTCATATCTTCTTACTCCGAGCATCCAGAACTTGTAGCTCAGGAAGAAGAACAGCAGTCCCAGCAAAGGCGATATCCACGACAGCAGAGGAACGCTGTCGGGAGTCAGCAGGACAAGGCTCGGATAGTATGCGATAAAGGCAATGGGGATGATGAACGTAAAGATCACTCTGAATATACCGCTGAAGATGCTCGAAGGATATTTGGCAAAATCCTTGAAACGGAACATGATGACCATGACATAGCCCGAGCCCTGTATCCAGAAACATGTGGCAGCCGCGGCATTCATTATGGCGATCATGAAGAGTGATGCCGTGAAAAGATAGAGTATGAGCTTTAAGATGATCACGAAAGATACTTCAAGTCCGATCTTATTCCACGCATAGACGAGAGTACCGATCCCGAATGCAAGCTGTCCCAGTCCCTTAACGTCGAAGACCTCCGAGATGAAGTAGAAGAACACATTGATCGGCCTGAAACAGTACTTGATGAAATCACCGCTCTGCACCATGAACCTCAGGTTCCAGTTGTTATCAAAGAAACACTGCACCGGAGTCAGAGCGATAAGCGAGAATGCATACAGAAAGAGCATATGATGGTAATCCCATCCGTTGATTGAGGGGAACTTCCCAAACAGGATCAGGAAAGTAATGAATCCCGACAGATTAGTCATTATCATTCCGATGGTCGAAATGATAAAATCGGCTCTGTAGCTCATCTTGCTCTTAAGATCCTGCACAAGTATCTTCCTGTAGATCCGAGCGTAGAATCCGAGTCCTCTTTTTCTGTTGTTTTCCATCAGGATCAACCTCCGTTTACGGTGATCTTCTTCACCGAATGATTCCAGAATAACGTTCCGGCGATCGTAAGGACTATGACCCATATGATCTGCTGCCCGAAAAGCATCATGACTCCCGAAGCGGTATCGGATCCGTTTTTCTGCAAAAGGATGGATAAAGGCGTATCATATACAGCTCTGAAAGGAAGATATCTGACTACCGCCGCGAGCTTATCCGGGAAGAACGCAAGCGGGATCGAAGCGCCGGACAGCAAAAGCACGACAGTCTCCTTGACTATATTGATGCCCCAGGTCGATTCGGTATATAGACATATGGTCGCCACTATCATTTCGATATTGAAATTGATGATCAGTGCCAGCACCGTTGCGACGGCAAACCATAGAAGATTGATCCCCATGTGTATCGCGCCTTTGGTCACGATCATGACTACGACGAATGTCGGTATGAATGTCAGAACAAAAGATACGACATGACTTCCCGAGTAACTCCAGAATGTATACTTTCGAAATGTCATCGGCTTAAGAAGATCGAGGATGATCTTGCCCGACTGGATCGACCTGCTCATATCCCAGACGATAAACATCTCGAGGAAGTTAAAGAGCGCGGTCGCCAGGATAAGATAGATCATGGTGTCATTAAATGTCATGCCGTTGACGACATCCGTACCCGAGGAAGCATATATCGCCTTCCACAAGTAATAGACGAGCACCAGATAGATGAGGTTGGCAAAGAGAGTCACGAATGTCCCGAGGCGGAACTGCAGGGACTCCATTATGCCTGCTCTCGTAAGTGCGATCAGCTTTCGTGGTGTCATGCCGCTCCTCCTTCGTAGATCTTCTTGATGACCTCCTCCGTGGAGATCTCGATAAGTTCAATATCCCTGATCTTCTTTTGTCTGTCAGCCCGGTTGATGACATCCATTATGTCGGTCTTACTCTCGTCAATAAGTGTCTCTTCCCATGTGTCATCATCAAGCTTGAGCCTGAGCGTCCTGTAAGAACCGAAGTAGGTCTTAAGATGATCGATATCATTGTCGTAGATCTTCTGCCCCTTATCTATGATGATGATCCTCTTACAGAGAGCATCGACGTCACCCATATCATGAGTTGTGAGGATGACCGTAGTCTTCTTCTTTTCGTTAAGACCTGCGATCAGCGATCTGATCTTCGCTTTCATGGAGACATCAAGTCCGATCGTCGGCTCATCCAGGAATACTATATCCGGATTATGCAGGAACGCCGCGAGGATATCGCTTAAAGTCCTCTGTCCAAGTGACATCTGTCTTACCGGTTTATGCAGGATCGGCTCGATGTCTACAAGGCTCATATAGAGTTCCAGCATATCCTTATAATCCTTATCGCTTACCATGTAGATATCACGAAGGAGCTTAAAGGATTCGATGAGCGGCAGCGACCACCAGAGCTGACTTCTCTGGCCGAATACTACGCCGATGTTCTCGCAGTTCTTCTTCCTGTTGATATAAGGCACGACACCGTTTACCGTAATCTCGCCCGATGTCGGCTCCAGTACTCCCGTCATCATCTTGATGGTCGTGGACTTGCCGGCGCCGTTGGGACCGAGATAACCGATCATCTCGCCTTTATCAACGGTTAATGTCACATCCTTAACAGCAGAGATCGTCTTATAATCCCGAGAGAAAAGATCGCGGATGCTTCCCTTCAATCCTTCATGTCGATTAAGGACCTTAAAATCCTTGCACACTTCCTTCATGACAATTGCTTCATTTCCCATGTCTTAATCCCTTTCATCTCCCTTGGTCGAGGGCTTGTTTTATCAACTAATTGCAAGTATATTATTGATAACAAACACTTTAAATGGTGTTTTTCGCATGTTTTTATAACTATATTCCATATTTGTACAATATAGTTATGATTTCGTGCTTTTCGAAAGGATATTGTTATGAACAGAGACGTGATGGGACTTATAGTCAAGCGCGACGACGGCTCCGAGATCGTTAATTACGATGACGAGAGTTTCCCCTCCTATATATACGACGGATGGCTTGAACCTAAGGTCACCTGGGAGAGGGTTCCGCATTTTCATGAAGACGTGGAACTACTGACAGTAAAGTCCGGAACACTGGCTTATTCTGTAAACGGTAAGACTCTTGTCCTCCACGAGGGAGATACGATCTTCGTCAATTCCAATCAGATACATTACAGCATGGCGATCAATGATGAGACTGCCACTTACGTTATCTTCGTAGTCCATCCGAGTATCCTTACGGCTTCTGTCGCTATCGAGATGAAGGCCATCCGTCCCATAACGGATAATCCGGATATCCCTTACGTAAGGTTCAGATACAAAAACGAATTTACCGAAGCGATACGTAACATCATGCTGGAGCTGCCTGCCATAAGGCATGATCCTTTCGAGATAACGATGAGATTCTTCCACATATGGGACATCATAAGAAAACAGACGGCGTGCTACGGATTAAATGCCGAAGAGATCACGGACGAGCCTCACATGAAATACTTTAAGACCATGATGCATTTTATATCAGAGCACTACTGCAGTGCCGTAACTCTCAATGACATCGCAGGGAGTGCCGGTATCAGCAAGTCTTTATGTAATTCGGTATTTAAGCGTTATGTCGAAGAATCTCCGATCACTTATCTTATGAGATTTCGTGCCAGGAAGGTCGCCGAGCACCTGAAGATCTCCAATCTGCCTCTAAGCGAGATCGCATCTCTTACCGGCTTCAACGGGGTAAGCTACATGTCGGAAACATTCCGCAGATTCTTCGGTATGTCACCGCGCGAATACAGGAAAAAGATGCAGTAAAAAAGAACGGCTCTTAAAAGCCGATCTTTCGTATTATCTCAACAAGATTTCTGCCGTATATCTCTGCCCCGAGCGGATTGGGATGAAGATCATCAAGATAATATTCGCTAAGGTGCGGCACCATCTTAAGTCCGTCGATAACGGTAACATTCTTATAAGAAGAAGCGATCTTCCTGATGTCATCGCAGAACTTATAGAATACGGGAAGTTCATCAATATGATCGCCTCGCCAGATGGGAGTTATGCACAGGATCGGGATATCATTGCCATAGATACCCGTCAATGTATCATAATAGTCTCTGACAACTTCGGGCTTCTTGTCACCGTACTGATTAGTACCCATTGCAACGATGATCTTCTCAGGAGTATAACCATCCATCTTCATCAATGACTTATTATCGTAGATGTAGCCTCCGATACCCTGATTCAGGATGTCATATCCGAGTATACGGTTTGCGACGCTTACATACGAGCAGGAGGATCTCAAAGGACCATATCCCTGAGTGATTGAATCACCGAGCCAGAGGACCTTATCGCCCTTAACGGCAGGTGTAAGCTCCGCATTTATATTTACGTTTCTGATGAGCACGGTGGCATCGATCGGAAGATATATGACCACATCCTTCTTACCCGCAGGCAGCGTCCATGTGATCTTTCCTTCATCCTTAAGATCCTTAACATATTCGACTTTGGTAATAAGACCGTCGATCATCATTTCGAAGGAATCGTCGGAGCCTTTCCAGATTATCTTATATTCAAATGAGATCTCAGTCGCGGTCGTGGAAAATTCAAGAGTCTTGGCAGTCGTCGCCATACATCTGTCATACCAGAAATCGAATGCTTCCTTAAAGTAATCCATCTGTGCCTTGCCGTACTGGAAAGCCTGCAGATATCCGTCTTCGGTCTCCTCGAAGAAATAAGCTCCGAAATATATCTTCTTAAGTTCGTTATTCGTAAGTACCATAGCTGATAAATATCCGTTTCCTTTCGCTTTAGATCATCGCGCGTACCCGCAGGAGGATTTCTGCGGACCGTCATCTCCCGATACATACTGAGCACGGAATTCCATATTGATATCTCTTATCTCGCGCTTGCCGTCTATATAATCCTGATACATCTCGACCAATCCGGCACTGCAGCCGTCACAGGCTCCGTCTATATTTCCTATGGATTCTGCTACGATCCTCTCGCGTTCCTCACGTGTTGTATCTTTTATCAATATGCTCATTATCCGATTATCACTTTCTGTCGGGAAGTTTTCTATATTTTATCCCGCAAATTGTATGTTGCTATATTGTATACTCTTATTTGATTTAAATCGAGAGGGTAGGATAATGAGCGAGATCACAGGCAATATCATATCGGAAGTCAAAAAGGTCATCTGCGGCAAGGATCATGTCATAACCCAGGCACTTACCTGTATCCTCGCCGGCGGACATATACTTATGGAAGATGTGCCCGGCGTCGGCAAAACGACAATGGCACTTTCTTTCTCCAGGACGATGGGACTGGATTACGGCAGGGTCCAGTTTACACCCGATGTACTCCCCTCGGATATCACGGGTTTTTCAGTATACAACAAGTCGACCGGCACGATGGATTATCAGCCCGGTGCGGTATTCCACAACCTCTTCCTGGCAGACGAGCTCAACAGAGCCTCATCACGTACACAGTCGGCACTCCTGGAGGCTATGGAGGAAGGACATGTCACCGTAGACGGAAATACTTATCCCCTGCCTGATCCTTTTACCGTATTCGCCACGCAGAACCCGGCCGGAGCTTCGGGCACCTCACTACTTCCCGATTCGCAGATCGACCGCTTTATGATAAAGATATCCATGGGGTATCCTTCCGCCAAAGACGAGAAGTCCATGCTGGAATCGCGCAGGAACGGCATCGATCCCATGAGCAGCATCAACAGGATCTGCAACAGGGAGACCCTTGCCAAGATGCAAAAAGAAGTCAATTCCGTCTTCACTCACGAGAAGATCCTGGATTATATAATCAATCTCATACACAAGACCAGAGGGAACAAATCATTGGAGAGAGGCGCCAGCCCCCGTGCCACTCTGGCTCTGACCGCCATGTCAAAAGCACATGCTTACCTGTCAGGCAGGAACTACGTAACGCCGGCTGACGTGCAGAATGTATTTGTACCCGTCATAGCGCATCGTCTTATCCTGACACCGGATGCGGAACTTGCAGGAATAAGGACTTCCGACGTTGCCAAGGAAATACTGAAATCAACATCCGAACCCAGAGTCTGATCTTATCGCCATGTTTAAAAACCGATGCATCTATCTGCTGACACTGCTGACGGCCGTCATCTTCTTTCTTTGCTATAAGAAGTGGCTGGCCTGGTACTGTCTTGTGCTCATCCTGCTGATACCTGCATTTTCCCTTATCATCTGTCTTATAACCGGAAGGACATTCACACTCAAGGTGGAATCACCGACCGGGATAGAGGTCGGTGACGTTGCACATATCACACTCAGGAGCAGAGGCCGCATGTCCATTCTTTCGTTCTGCAGATTCAATCTGTCTATAACCGATATGATGACCGGGACTTCGCAAAGCCGTCGCACGAGCATCCAATACGGCGGAGAATCCGAGCTCGCGATCGATACATCACACTGCGGAAGATATATCTATGACTTTTCAAATATGAGGATCTACGATCTGTTCGGACTTTTCTATGTGAAGCGCAAGGCCCCCTCGAAATGCAATGTCACCGTATTGCCGAAGCCGCAGCTGCCGAAGGCTCTCCCCAACTTGAGCGGCTTCAAGGCCAAGGGACTTCGAAAGTCAAATTCCCCCTACTCGGAGATCTACGACATAAGAGAATACATCGCAGGAGATCCAATCAAGAGCGTCCACTGGAAGGTATCGGCCAAGAAGGATCAGCTTTTTATCAAGGAGCCCCAGGAGGAGTATTTCGGTCATTCGAGGATAATAATGCGAATGACGCATGACAGAGATAAACTCGATAAGAAGCTCGGCGAGATACTCTTCACGTCAAATTATTTTCTTGAGAATGATGTCGCTCATAAGATCAGGGTGACACCGCCGACCAAGCGCGAGATATCTTTCGACATCGAGTCAAAGAGGGACCTTGACATGGCTCTTTTCAAGATACTCGGCATGAAGATACCGACGGAGGATCAGGATGCCGGCTAAGAAGATCTCGAACTATGAAAGACACAGTATAGTGTCGAATATACTGACGATCATCCTTACGGTAGTACTTACCGTGAGTTCTACTCTCATGGTAACGAGTGCCTTTCAGCTTGAAGCAACGTTCTCCATACTCGCCGTATCGACTGCCGTCTTTGCCATATTATTCACTCTTGCCCACAGTATGGCGATCGCCTTGGATCTGAAGTTCCTCTCCCCTGCGATCCTGATACTGACAGTCTTTTTGTCGATCCTGATGATCGCGGCGGATTTTTACTATTCGCAGGAAGCTTTCAGGACATTGTTATTCTGTATAGCCGAATATTCATTTCCCAGGATCGAAGTGGACCCGACCGCAGCCTATATAGGAAGCGATTCCGTGACTCCGATGTTCAATATCATCAATCTGATCCCGATGGCTTATACGACGTATTTTCTCACGTATAAAAAGATTCCGGCCCTCAGTCTTCTTTTCTACTTACCGTATTTTCTGTGTGCAAGCACGAATTATGTCATGACGCCCGATGCTGTTCATGTCGAGTTCGCCGCAGCGGCCGTGATCGTACTGCTGGTAGTTCACGTCACAAGAAAGAATGCAAATTATGCACTTGACCGTTCGATTCTTAAGTTGTCCGCCGTCGTTTTACTGATCACTATCGCGTTGGGATTCATCTATCCCGATGATTTCGAGTATAACAAGGATAACCTGGCAAATAATACCATATATACGATACGTGATGTTGTCCTCAGAAGCCCCCTGGGATCCAATGAATTCGTAAGGAATCTGATCGACACGGCAGCCGAAGGAAGGCAGAATATCCGACCAGAAGAACATGCCGATCCGATCGATGATGCGACAAGTATATCAGTAACGGATACGGATCTGGCCACTACAGGACACAGGATCACTCATAACAATCCCGTATGTACTATCACTCTCACCTCACTTAATCATCCGGCTACAGTCCTTCCTCTGTATAATGTTGATTATCTCTATCTTAAGGTCGATTCCAAAGATACTTACAATGATTACAGCTGGTCTACGCAGGACTATGACGGAAGAGCCTTCGATCCCGGCACATATTTTACCGAACACACAGGACTCTACTCGGTTTATATCGACTATGTCGCCAGCTCATCAGTTCAACTTACACCCTACTACTCGGATTTCTATGTTGCTGACGGCGGAAGCAATGTTTCCGCTAATTCTTCGGATTTCAGAAATCCTTTCTGCTCAACTGCTCAGACCGGAACCACTCATTTTGCCATATCCACGCTCCCTGAAAGACGCAGCTCCGAGTATTCTGATGAGTACCTGCAGGACTACGTCTACGGAACTAATCTCGAGGTTCCCGAAAGCACCAGGCAGGAAATAATCGATACAGGTCTTCTTCCGGCCTGGTATATGGGTCTTCTGGACGGAAGTGTCGAGATGTCCGATGCCGACAAGATAAGGCTCGTCACGGAATATGTCAGAAATCTTCATCCTTACAATATGAATACTGATTATCCTGACACCGGTAAGGACTTCGTTGCCTGGTTCATCGCCGACAGCGATACGGGATTCTGTGTCCATTATGCTACTACTGCTACTATCCTTCTTAGGATGGTAGGAGTCCCTGCCAGATATACAGAAGGATATCTGGCTAACGTCGGAGCTGCTAATGTGGTCAGAACCGTTACAGAGGAATCTTCACATGCGTGGCTCGAAGTATTCCTCCCCGAGTTCGGCTGGATAATAGCAGATCCCACTCCCGGCAATATCGATGCAGTAAGGAACTTCGATATAGATGCCATCGCCGCACTCTATCCCGAATACGGACCGTATTTTGATCCCGACTCCGTACCGGATACCACAGATGAAACTACACCGGATGATACATCTTCTACAGATGAGAGCACTTCGGAGACTGACACTACTACCAATGCCTCCGGCGGTACTACTTCGGTCCCGACAACGACTGCAAGTGTCGAGACTTCTGCGGACATCCACGCCTCCGGTGAGGATACATCCGCGACCGACGGTGACGAAATCGGCGAAAGGACGCACAAAGGCTTACATTTCGGTGCATTATCCGTAATCATCCTGATCATCATTTCGCTCATCAGCATAATGATCATAATAAGGATGATACATGTTATCTACTGGAAGAGAAGATTCTCTGCACCCGATATCAGAGAAAGAATTATCGCATATTATCAATACTACAAAGTGATCAACCGATTCCTCCGCAGAAAACCTGCAGGTAAGGCGAAGGTGATCGCCGAGAAGGCTGCATTCAGCAACGATCCCGTCACAGACGAGGAACTGAATCAGCTTATCGTATCATCATCAAGAGCCGTCGAATCAGCCGTAAGAAAGCTCCCGGCTTACAAAAAGGTCTTCTACTGCCTTATAGCAATAAGGATCCGATAAACACGGACCGGGCACGACACACGGCGACGGAGCATTTGGCCGCATCAGCCTTTCGAGCATATGACCCGGATGACAATAATGCATATAAAAACTTCCCCGGAGAATGATCTCGAGGGAAGTTTTGATGATCGTTTAAAAGCCTTACCAGTCTTACTTATCGGCAGGCAACGTGTCGTCCGGATGGTCATTCGACTTCGGAGCGCCGCTTACGGCATCTTGAATGGCACCGTCGATAGACCAGCTGTCAGTCTTCTTGTCTGATGCGGAAGAAGTATCCGCAGGAGTATTATCATCAGAGGCATCCTTGGCATTCTCTTCGGATGCGGGAGCTTCTGCGGGCAGAGCTTCTTTGGAAGCTTTTTCCTTATTAGCGGCATCACGTGCAAGGATATCCGTAAGGTCGCCGTCCTTTTGGTAGATCTCCTCGAATTCGGGACCGTCCACCTTGAGCACATCCATGAGCCTTGTAGCAAGACCTTCCATAACATTCTTCTTGTCGAGGAGGACCTGCTTGGTCTTCTCATAGCACTCATCTATGATGCGCTGGATCTCCTTATCGATCTCGGCTGCAGT
Organism: Oscillospiraceae bacterium; assembly: GCA_902782985.1. Taxonomy (GTDB): domain Bacteria; phylum Bacillota; class Clostridia; order Saccharofermentanales; family Saccharofermentanaceae; genus Saccharofermentans. The sequence continues at coordinate 11,714 of CACZPC010000153.1, read as the reverse complement.
CTCATCGGAATAAGGCTGTACCTGACCGAAGGAAGCACCTACGAATACTTCATTATTCTCATCACCGAATACCATATTACGGAACTTGGGAGAAAGACCGTACTTCTTGATCATGGCGGAAGCTACACGGTTACAGTGCTGAAGATCGGATGCTGCACCTGTGCTGATCTCGCCTAAGAAGATCTCTTCGGCAGCACGTCCGCCGAGGGATACCATAATGGAATTAAGAAGCATCTTCTCGGTATAGTAATCAAGATCTTCCTTGGGCTTATAAGCAGTAAATCCGCCTGCACGACCGGCGGGGATGATCGTTACACGATCGACCTTCTGATATTCGTCAACTGCCCTGAGTACGACTGCATGACCTGCCTCATGATAGGAAGTGAGCTTCTTGGCTCTGTCAGTAAGCTTCTTGGAATTTTTCTCGGGACCCATCATGACACGGAATGTAGCATCATTGATCTCAAGGGGCGTGATATGCTTCTGATTCCTTCTGGCAGCAAGGAGAGCCGCCTCGTTCAGGAGATTGGAAAGATCCGCACCCGTAAATCCGACAGTTGCCAGAGCAACTTCGTGAAGATCGACTTCCTTGGAAAGCGGCTTATTCTTGGCATGGATCTTAAGGATAGCCTCTCGCTCATCGGCATCAGGCTCATTTACCATGACTCTTCTGTCAAATCGTCCGGGTCTTAAGAGAGCCGGATCCAGCACGTCTACTCTGTTCGTAGCCGCGATGACGATTACCTTTGTACGATCATTGAAGCCGTCCATCTCAACGAGGATCTGGTTCAATGTCTGCTCACGCTCGTCATTACCGCCGCCTAAGCCTGCGCCTCTCTTACGTCCTACTGCATCGATCTCATCGATGAAGATTACACAGGGTGCTGCCTTCTTGGCATCGGCAAACATGCTCCTTACTCGAGCTGCACCGGCACCTACGAGCATCTCTACGAAGTCTGAACCCGAGATATAGAAGAAAGGAACACCGGCCTCACCGGCTACTGCCTTTGCTAATAATGTCTTACCTGTACCGGGAGCACCGTGGAGCAATACGCCCTTGGGGATCTTGGCCCCGAGCTCCGTATACTTATCGGGATTCTTAAGGAAATCGACGATCTCTGAAAGCTCTTCCTTCTCTTCGATCGATCCCGCTACATCATCGAATTTGATCTTGGCATCGTTAGGATTAGTAAGTCTTGCCTTATTGCTTCCGAAAGCGAATACTCCGCCGCCGTCTCTTGTGGTCTTGGAGAAGTTCATATAAGCGATAACGCTGATGGCGATAAGAGCGATTATAAGGAGTGCGTTGAAGATCGCTGCCCAGTCAAGAGGCTCCTTATAGTTATAGTCCTCGATCTTACCCGCCTTCTGGGCAAGCTCAAGTCTGTCTACCAGATCATCGACATATTCGTAAGGGATAGTCTGTGAGATATACTCTTCTTCACCGTCTTCTCCGATATATTCGACGATCACGTTAGTACCGTTTACCTGAACATGAGTTACGGTATAATCGTCGCTGTCGATATAGTAGAAGATATCCGAGAGAGTAGGCTTATTCTCATCCGCACCAAAGAGCGATCCGTTCCCGAACATCATGGTGGAGATCGCTATCAGAAGAATGAGTAGGATGCCGTAGAACAGCAGTCCTCCGAGTCCTCTCCCGGGACGTCTGTTATTGTTATCCGATCTGTTATCCATCTATTACCTCACAATCCTTATTTCTTTAAAATCTCTGAATGCACCGTCGTAATCAAGTCCGTAACCGACTATGAACTCGTCGGGGATCGTTATGCCGTTATAATCCGGCACAAGATCATTGACTCTCCTCGAAGGCTTATCGAAAGCGGTGCATATCTTAAGCGACTTGGGACCGCGCTCCAGGAGCTTGGCCTTCAAAGCCTTAAGGGTATTGCCCGTATCGATTATGTCTTCAACGACGATGACATTCTTCCCTCTTATATCCGTGCTGATGTCTTTTTTAATATTGATCTCACCCGTCGACACGGTACCCGCATAACTTGATACCTGCATAAAGTCTATGACCGAATGAGTCTTCATCTCTCTTACGAGATCCGAAACAAATATGAAAGCACCCGTAAGTACTCCGATGACCACGAGCTCTTCACCTTCATAATCTCTGTCTATCTCTGAAGCTACACGCTTCACCATATCCTTAATCTCATCCTCGGAGATAAGCACCTCAGAAAGATCCATACTTTTATTCCTCTCCATCATAAATACAAAACCGGACAAAACCCGTCGGGATCCTCCCGTGCTCAGCCTTGACCAATGCTTCATATGACTTTTCCGATACCACGCCGCACGACGCTCCGATCCCCGGGATCCACATTATCTCTCCGTTACGGACAAGACAGATGATTCCCTCGCGAGCCTGTCGAGGTACATGCCTGTCGGCAAACAGCCTCGAAAGCGACTTAGAAGAATTACTTCCCGCATTCCTGTATCTCATATCTAAAATACCGTTGCAGGCAGTAAATCCCTCGGGTATCCGATCATCAAAAAGCGGATAAAACCACGATTTTTTATTATACGCCAGTCTGCCACTATTCTCAATGATTTCGCTCTTTATTTGTATATCCGAATTAGGCAGAATTGCTGTTTTTCCGCATTCAATATCTAGTGAGACTCGGTGCTCCGTTACTACATATCCCAGATGGGAAGCAAGCCTCCTCATAAGTTCATTGATCTTATCCTGTGTGCAGAATGTCGCCAGGCCGGATGCTTTGATCAGGATCCTCCCGAAAGGCATATCGATCTGCCTTGCCGCATGTCCTTCGGAAAGCATTAAATTCAGAGCTTCGCGCGTGTTGATATACGAAAGATCGGTAAGATTGCCGAAGATCTCCTCCCAGAGCCTTCTTACAACGCGGCTCCTGATCGCAGCTTCAAGCTCTCCCAGACGGTCGGTATATACGAAAGGATGTCCCTTGAGCTTCACGACGCACTTATCGTAGCTTTGCTCCGCGTATCCGGTTATAAACTCCAGATCATCCTTAAGCAGAGCATATGTGTCACCGAGAGCTTCCCGGGGCTTTTTGACCGATACTTCGGAGATCCTCGGGAAAAGATCATTTCGCCATGCATTTCGAGTATATTCATCAGATGCATTAGTCTTATCGATACAGTAAGAGATTCCGCGGGAATCAAGATGATCCAGTATCTGAGCCTTAGAAAGGCAAAGAAGAGGCCTGATGATATTACCATTTCTGGCAACGGGACTTACGAGCCCCTCAAGACCGCAGCCTCTGAAAAGATTCATCATCATAGTCTCGGCAATATCATCCTTATGGTGAGCAACGGCGATCCTGACGTCAGTCTCAGGTACTTCCGAAGCCACCTGAGCAAATGCTTTATAACGCATGATCCTGCCTGTCTCCTCTTCCCCTCTGCCCATCTCAGCTGACAGTGCGGGAATATCAAAGGATAAAGCCTTAAATGGAATATCATGAGAAGATGCCCACTCGCGGGCGAAAGACTCGTCTTCGCCAGCTTCCTCACGGATATTATGATTGACATGGACTGCATAAAGCTTCGGGAATGAGTCGATCGTCTTAAGCTCATTCAGGACCTCGCCGAGCATTACCGAATCGGGGCCTCCGGACAGACCGATGATCACCGCATCACATTCGAAAAGTCCTTCGCCGCATGCGAATTCATAGACAAGCCGTGCTTCGGGTGATAAGACTTCAGACATCGATCAGAACCCCTCGGGGAATCCGGTATTACTGTCTGCAAAGAATGCATCATTATCGGGATTATCGAACTCCGAAGGCGGCTCGGGCGGAATATCATCAGGAGCAAAAGGAGGCTCCTCACCGCCGAAGCTGTAGTCAGACGAAGATGCATCGGAAGACTGAGTCCTGGTATAGCTCGATCCTCCCTGGGCACCGGATGTCATGGGATCTACAGGATCGTAAGCCTTGTCAGTCTCGAAGAATAATGTCTTCTTACCATACCACTTGACCGTACTTACGCCCGTCTCACCGTGACGGTTCTTCGCTACGATAAGCTTAGCATCCTGGATGGCCTTGGGATCGGTCTCCTTCTTATAGTAATCAGGTCTGTCGATGAATATAACGGCATCGGCATCCTGCTCGATAGCACCGGAATCACGAAGATCGGAGAGCATGGGAGTGTGATCCTCACGTCGCTCGGATCCTCTGGAGAGCTGGGACAGTGCGATAACGGGGACCTGGAAATCCTTAGCCAGGATCTTCAGCGATCTTGAGATATTTGAGATCTCATTCTGTCTGCTCTCATTTTTATTCGTAGAATTGGTGGTCATGAGCTGTAAGTAGTCGACGATAATGACTCCGAGCCTGTTATGGGCCTTAAGATTCTTACACTGATTGACCATCGAAAGAGGAGTTACCGACGAATTATCATCGATATAGATCGGCAGCTCTGCCAGCTGCTTAAATGCCTTGGTAAGCTTCTCCTCATCTTCGGGCTTGAGATTAGCTCTCTGAAGCTGCTTGACGGTAACATCCGATCTGGAAGCCAATATTCTGTTTCCTACCTCGGACTTTGACATCTCAAGCGAAAAGATATTTACATTGCGCCCCGTCATGGACGCGATATTGGTGGCAATATTTATAACGAGTGCAGTCTTACCCATACCGGGACGGGCTGCCACGATATTAAGAGTACCGGGACGGAGACCGCCGAGCATGGAATCAAGCCCTCTGAATCCGGTATTAACGGCCTTCTGCTGAGTGCCGCCTGTTATCGTCTTATGGATATCGTTGATATTATCCTTAAGGATCTGCTGAAGAGCCTCAAATCCGGTTCCGGAAGGAGCTTCTCTCATAGCAGTGAGCTTGCCGACTGCATTCTCAACGATAACATTGACACTGCTCGTGCCCTTCTTGGCTTCTGCAGCCAGAGCGGTAAAGGTATCCACGAGGATACGCATACTGCTCTTCTCCTTAACGATGGAGATATAGCTCTCCATATTGCTCTTTACGGCAGATGTATTGGCTACTGAAAAGACATACTCCGTACCGCCTGCCTGAGCGAGCTTACCGTCCTTCTCCAGCTGATCGCAGATATTGTATCTGTCGATCTTGCCATTCTCCAAATAAAGCTTCGAGATCGCCTCGAAGATCAGTGAATTACGCTTATCGGAAAATTCATCCGCGACAACTCGCTTGCTGACCGTATTATCCAGCGCAGCCTTATCTCTGATACAAATGGACAGCAAAGCCTTCTCCGTCTCGATATCGTAGACGGGTGTCTGCTGGGGCTGAAGGCCTGATGCGAGATTATCGGTAAGCTCTCTGTCCATATTATGCGAGAGCTTCTACCTCAACATTGATCTCACAGGAAACCTTGGGATGAAGCTTGATCCTTACACCGAATGTTCCCACGTTCTTGATCGTATCCTTGATAACGACCTGCTTCTTCTCTATCTCGAAGCCGTTCTTCTTGAGCTCCTCGGAGATATCCTTATCCGTAACGGCACCATAGAGCTTTCCGCCCTCACCGCTCTTCATCTTCAAAGTGATCTTCTTACCGTCGAGCTTCTCAGAGAGTGCCTTGGCTTCTTCAAGTGCTCTTCTGGCATGCTCTGCTTCAGCACCCTTCTTGAGCTTAACATCATTCATATTGGCAGCGGATGATTCCCTGGCAAGCTTATTCTTAAGGAGGTAATTTCTTCCGTATCCGTCCTTGACCTCAACTACGTCGTTGACCTTACCTACACCCTTAACATCCTGCAAAAGTATAACTTTCAATTCCATGTCCTCCAAATATAAATCGGGCATCCTCCGCATTAGAGGATGCCCGTCTATTATATACTATGAGCCACTCTGTTTCCAATAAAGCTATTAGTCAGCGATATAGGGAAGAAGAGCGATCTGACGAGCGCGCTTGATAGCTGTTGTAAGCTCGCGCTGGTGCTTAGCACATGTGCCGGTCATTCTCTTGGGAAGGATCTTACCACGCTCGGAAATGTACTTACGAAGACGTGTTGCATCCATGAAATCGATGACCTCTACCTTCTCAGCGCAGAATGTGCATGACTTCCTGCGTGAGCGTCTCTGTCTCATATTGCCGGAAAACTCGCGTCCGGCCTTAGGTGCTCTGTTCTCAGCCATTTGTTATTCTCCTTAACTAACTGATGATTAAAATTCGAACGGAAGATCGAGACTGCCGTCTGCCTCGAAGGCATCAGAGTCAAGATCGGGAGCGATCGAAGTCGTAGGAGCCGTAGGAGCCGATGCTGCTGCAGAACCTGCGGCAGGAGCGGGTGCCTGTGCGGGAGCAGATGTCTGTCCCTTATTGCCTGAAGCCGAAGACTCTACGAATTCAGCCTCATCTACTACTACTTCGGTAACATATCTCTTCTGTCCGTTATTGTCATCAAAGCTTCTGGACTGAAGGCTGCCGACAATTCCGATCTTGGAACCCTTATGGAAATAAGAGCTGATGAACGATGCCGTCTGTCTCCATGCGACGCAGTTGATAAAATCAGCCTGCCTCTGTCCGCTCTGATCCTTAAAGCGACGATCTACTGCCACTGTAAAGTTACAAAACTGGACCTGATTAGATGTGTTCTTGATCTCGGGATCCTTAGTTAATCTTCCAACCAATACTACCTTGTTCATTGCTTCCTCCGAATGCTTATGCGATTACTCGCTGACACGAACTGTAAGGAAACGGAGAACGCCGTCGGTGATATTGAGCACACGCTCGATCTCCTTCGGGAACTCACCATCGGCAGTATACACGACCTTAAGATAAAGACCTTCTCTCTGATCATTGATCTCGTATGCGAGATGCTTTGTACCAAGGTTATCAAGAGCGTCGATCGTAGCACCGGACTCGATCTTTGTCTTGATGGACTCGATAAGAGAGTTAAGAGCCTCCTCGCCGATAGCGGGGTTAAGGACAGTAACCAACTGATACTGATTTGCCATATTATTCACCTCCTTATGGTCATTGGCCCGACATCTGAAGTGCCGAGCAAGGATTGCCGTCATAAACAGCGTTGCTCAGAATAACACAGAAAACGCCTGTGAGTCAAGTATCTTCGTAGTTTCCGTTATTCGTATCTTGTAAAAATCCTGCTGATGTCATTCTACTCCGGCAATACAGATTTGTCTATGCTTTTCAGAACATTTGTTTAAAATCTTTCGGCGCCCAGATCCTTGACGATATATGGGAATAAGATCTCAAGCCATGCCTTGAGCGCTCTGACCGTATGTACATACGTCTCCTTGTTCTCGCCCTTGGGATCCGGGATCGATACCGATACGACTCTTCCCTGTTCATCCTTGATGACTATGCCCTTGGATGCCGCATATGAAGAGATGGAGAATACCCTTTCGGAAAGCTCGGGGAAAGCATCGGCGATCTCGAATGCCTGCTCATCGCGGAGCGTAAGTATAAGGTCATTATCGTCGTAGACCGAAGCACAGGCTCTGGTCGTCCTGTAATGGTCGATCCTTCTGCCGATCTCCTCGGCAACCGTCTGTGCCATCACCTTATCAGTCGTCTCGTCGTCAGCAGCATAAAGTCCTGCCGATTCGCAGTAGAGCTCCACGCCGGTCTTAAGATCGAACTCGGAGCAATAGGGAGCATTATCCTCGAAAAGCTGTCGCATGACGGCTTCGCAGGCGGGGCTTAATGTCTTATTGTCATCGCATACGAACAACACCGACGAAGTATATATCTCGTCAAAGTCCTCTTCGCCGGCCTTATATTCGTGATGCGCGCTCATATTCTCTTTTATACTTTCGGTGGTCTCACCGGTCTTACCTGCCGACTTATTGAGCCTGTTCATGTAAGCCTTGCCGATACCGTCTTCGGGGAAGCCCGTGGCAAGGATGATATCCACACCCTGAAGATCAAGGTGGCGAAGTCCTGCGAAAAGCCCGTGTGATGCGGCAACGGGATCACACATGTCTCCGTAGGGGAAGATCCATATATGGGATGTCAGTACCTTATCGTCCGCCCTTACGAGTATCTCCTCGACCTCGCGTCCCGCATAGATACCGATACGCGCGATCGGATTATTGTCGATTATCTCCCTGCACTTCAGGATATACGGAGAAGCGAGATCGAATAATGTCTTCTTCTGCTCATCGGTAAGGTCTCTTATGGGATCCTTACCCTCTTCTTCGGCTTCGGAAGGGACAGTTACGGTATCGGCATTGAGCTGCTCCTCCGTAAGAGGCATGATCATGACTTCTGCATGAGGGGCATAATGTCTGTATTTCATTCCGGGAGACATGGGCGTCTTACTGTCATCACCCTTGCCCGCGTACTTCGTATCAGTACCGCAGACGCGGTCGATCATCTCCTTGGTGACGGCACCGGGTCTTAAGATCACCGGTACGTCTCCCGTCGCATCTACTACGGTGGATTCAAGACCTACATCGGAATCACCGCCGTCGATCACGGCGAAGATCCTCCCGTTCATATCATCCATTACATGTCTTGCACTCGTGGGCGAAGGGCTGCCCGAGAGATTGGCGGAAGGAGCCGCCACGGGACAGCCACATGCCTTGAGGAACTCCTGACATACCTTATCCTTAGGCATCCTGATACCGACCGTATCAAGTCCAGCCGTTACCTCGGACGGGATGCAGGGCTTTTTCTTCATGATAACGGTGACAGGACCCGGCATGAAATTATCGATAAGCTTCCCGGCAAGGTCAGTCACCTCAAGTGCGATCTCATCTATCTGAGATCTGTCATGGATATGAACGATAAGAGGATTATCAGAAGGCCTTCCCTTAGCTTCGAATATGCGCTTTACGGATTCGGCAGATGTCGCGTCAGCACCGAGGCCGTATACAGTCTCGGTAGGAAAAGCGACTACTTCGCCTTTTCTTAACGCTTCGGCCGCCGCCTTTATTCCTTCGATATCTTTACCTTTAATAAGTCTGGTCTCCATCATTACTCCTCCGACTGTGCTTTCCTGGAAGCGGCATCTACTATAAGTGCATCTATTATCTCATCCAAATCACCGGCAAGGATCTCCTCGAGCTTATAAAGCGTAAGTCCGATCCTGTGATCGGTCACTCTTCCCTGATGATAATTATATGTCCTGATCCTCTCGGATCTGTCTCCCGTACCCACCTGGGCTCTTCGCTCTGAATCAAGAGCATCCTTCTCTGCGGATCTCGTCATATCCCAGAGCCTTGACTGAAGGACCGCCATGGCCTTGTCCTTATTCTTATACTGCGAACGCTCGTCCTGGCATTGTACTACGATCCCCGAAGGGATATGTGTGATCCTGATAGCAGAATCAGTCCTGTTGACGTGCTGACCGCCCGCACCGGATGCACGGTATCTGTCGATCCTCAAGTCCTTGGGATCGATAACGACATCCGACGCCTCCGCCTGAGGGAGCACCGCCACGGTAACCGTCGATGTATGCACACGTCCGCCCGACTCTGTGACAGGGACTCTCTGCACCCTGTGGACTCCGCTTTCGAACTTAAATCTGCTGTAGGCTCCTCTGCCCTCTACTTCGAAGACAAGCTCCTTGAATCCTCCGAGCTCAGTATCGTTCATGTCGACAATATCTACGGAATAACCCATGCGTGTCGCATAACCCTTATACATCTTAAAGAGAGTATCCGCAAAGAGTGCGGCTTCCTCACCGCCTGCTCCGGCCCTGATCTCGATTATTACGGATCGGTCATCCCTGGGATCCTTTTCAGTCAGAAGGACTACAAGACGAGCCTCTGTCTCCGCACGCACGGCCTTGGCTTCCTCGAGCTGCTCAGATGCCAGTTCGTGCATTTCGTCATCAGACATCGAAAGGATCTCGAGTGCCTCTGCCTCATCCTCGCAGGCCTTCTCCCACGCCTTGATGGTCTCAACCTTCTCGCTAAGCTCTCCGAGTTCACGGCTGAGGTTCATGTATCTTTCGTTATCTGCCACTACCGAAGGATCGGAAATGGAAGATAAGATCTCGTCATATCTGGCTATTATAGAATCGATCTTTCTGCGGTCAAGGCTCATCGTAACCCTCCGCGAAAGTACCGTCATATATTACTTCTTCGGTGTATGACGGCTCAGTCTCTTCACCGCCTTCGATCTCATCATCGACAACTGACTCACCGGTCCCGGCTGAAGCCTCCTCCGCAGAAGCCTCTGCTGCACTCTCGACATAAGAAGCACGGATCTCACGCACATAATCATCCTTATCGCCGATGACATCATTCATCTCTGTCATAAGACTGATCACAAATGCCGGACCTCCGTCGAGAGCATCAGCGGAAATAACATGATCCTCGGCACCGTTCCATGGTGTAAACATCATCGTATCCGTATCTTCGTAGATATGCTCCGACATCAATAACGCATCCCTGAAAGCTTTGATATTTTCCTTTCCCTCGATGATGAGCGGCACATCGTTATCAATGGCGCAGTTTCTCAGAAGTTCGACCTTTGAAGCATCAAGCGTGACAGTCCCGTCGACATAGATGAGCATATAGTAAGAATAATCGACAGCCGTTTCATGATTAACAACATTACCTTCTTCGTCATATTCAGTGAAATCAAAGCTGTATCCGAATACGGGAAGCGTCTCGGAGCTCATCTCCGCTTCGGGCACGACATTCATCTTGATACCCGAATCTATCAGATGCTGAGAGGGCGTACCCACATAATAGATCGTATAATCCTTATCGGCGAGCAGTGCAACCGCCTCTTTCTCCTCCGCTGCAGCCGCTTTGAACTGAGCGCCTGCGGCAAAGTTCTTTACCGCATAAGACATGAAAAATACCACTGCAAAGACAAAGAGCAGCAGTATGACGATCAGGGCCGTCTTATTCCTCGTCATGAGACTTTGTCTCCTTCCCTCTTAACGAAAGGCTCGACTCCCTTGATCGCTGCCTTGGCATAGTCTTCACCGGAAGGTACGGTGACCGAAGGCTGATCATCTGTATAGGGTTTGATATAGCGGTTAAATGTATCGCATAGATACGGCATCTCATCATCGGTCACATCCGCATCCATGACAAAGATCCAGCCGGTCGCTCCGTCGTCCTTCTTGACATAGAGCCTTACATATACGGCATTAACTCTCTTATCATCCTTCATGAAAGCAATGATCCCGGACTTCATATCCGCAGGATAATGGTCAGGTTCGCCGACCTTGACATCAGCGGGACTGTGCATCTGATCGGCGATCATCTTGAGCATATCCCTGCCGAATATCACCTCATCGGATCCGGGATTTACCACCATACCGTCAAGTCTTAAGTCATCGGCAAGCACCGCTTCCATGACATCCTCGAAAGAAGCCTCCACCGCCTTGACCGAATCATCTTTCTTATTCTGCTCGAAATCCGAAGTCTCGGAATAGACCGCCAGGAACCTTCTGGCCTGTTCATCGCTTATGGCATGGAAAGACATGCTTCCCACCTCACCGCTGACGGGGACGAGGAAACGCGCACGGGCAGCTTCGGATAAGACGTCGAGCATCAGCTGCTCCGACTTCATATCCTTCATCTTTCCCATGAGTCTTTTAAGCTCGGGATTTGTTATCTCACCTTTTGCAAAAATATCTCTCATTATCAACCTCACGAAAAGAGCCTGAGACTTAACGCCATCATAACGGGAAGTGTTACCGCCATGAAGATAAGAGTAAGTACGACCGTCCTCGCGCAGAACTTCGGTGCGCAGTTATGCTTTTCGGAATACATAACATTCATGGTACCCGAAGGAAGCGC
>CACZPC010000152.1 GCA_902782985.1 Oscillospiraceae bacterium | reverse complement strand
GCAAGAGACGGTGTAGCAATTACAAAACTCTATATAAGACCGAGATATCATCGTGTAAAAAGGAGGCCGTGCAAATGATCGACAGACTGTATATCGATAACGACTGGATCTTTAATACGGATTACGATAAGCTTCCGGTCGGTGATGAGATAAGGATACCTCATACTGTGGCAGTAACGCCTTTCCATTATTTTGACGAGAGTATCTATCAGATGATATCGGGATATATGAGGAAACTGTTTATTCCCGAAGAGTGGAAAGATAAGATCATTCTTCTTACTTTTGAAGGGGTTGCTCATTATTGTGAGGTAAGGATCAACGGTAAGCTTGCAGGCGTGCACAAATCAGGATATACGGCCTTTACTCTTGATATAAGCAGCTATCTGAGGAGCGGGGAAGAAAATGTGATCGATGTTAAAGTGGACAGCAATGAATCACTTAATATACCGCCTTTCGGATTTGTTATCGACTATATGACTTACGGCGGTATATACAGGGATGTTTATATCGATGTCAAAGAGAAGACTTATATCGATGATGTATTTGTAACCGGAGATATGAACGGTGTTCTTACTTATGATATCACCCTGCGGGGGCAGGAGGACGGCACGAAGATCACCGGATATCTTCGCGGTAGTGACAGGGACGATATCTTATTTGACGGTGAGCTGAAAACATCAGGAAAGATCTCCTGTGAAGGTATAAAGCCCTGGGACATTGATTCGCCCGTTCTTTATGACTTTGAAGTCAGATTGACCGATAAGGATACTCACGCTGTAATCGACAGCAAGATCGTAAGAACAGGATTCAGGACTTCGGAATTTAAAACAGACGGATATTATCTTAACGGCAGGAAAGTCAGGATAATGGGGCTTAACCGTCATCAGTCATTTCCGTATGTAGGTTATGCCATGCCCCGATCCATGCAGGCATTGGATGCGGATATCTTAAAGAATGAGCTTGGAGTAAACGCCGTCAGGACATCTCATTATCCTCAGTCGCATTATTTCATCGACAGATGTGACGAGATCGGTCTTCTTGTATTTACTGAGATACCGGGCTGGCAGCATATCGGTGACGATGAGTGGAAAGAGCAGGCAATACAGAATGTAAGAGAGATGGTTACTCAGTACAGAAATCATCCTTCGATCATATTATGGGGAGTAAGGATCAATGAATCCGCAGATGATGACGCACTTTATACCACTACCAACAGCGTGGCCAAAAAGCTTGATCCTTCAAGACCCACAGGTGGTGTGAGGTATCTTAAGAAGAGCAGTTTTCTTGAAGATGTCTATACATATAATGATTTTGTCCACAGCGGACGTAATAAAGGCTGTGAACCGAAGAAAAATGTAACGAGTGACCCCGACAGGGCTTACCTTATAAGCGAATATAACGGTCATATGTTCCCGACTAAGCCTTTCGACCCGGAGGAGCACAGGACCGAACATCTTCTTCGTCACGCTAACGTTCTTGACGCCGTAGCAGGCGAGAGGGATATTGCAGGAAGCTTCGGCTGGTGCATGTTTGACTATAATACTCACAAGGATTTCGGTTCAGGCGATCGTATTTGCTATCATGGCGTAACGGACATGTTTCGTAATCTCAAACCGGCCGGATATGTTTATAAGGCAGCATCCGGTAATAATGAAGTATTTGTCGAAGTATCGTCTTCAATGGATATCGGTGAACATCCTGCCGGCAACAGAGGGGATATCTATATCATTACCAATGCCGACAGCGTGCGAATGTATAAAAACGATTATTTCATCAAGGAATATACTCATCGTGATTCGGCATATAAGAATATGAAGAATCCTCCCATTCTCATAGATGACTTCATCGGAGATAAGATGAAGGAAGAGCAGGGCTTCACGGACAGGCAGAACAGGATCGTCAAGGATGCATTGAACTATATCGGTAAATACGGAATGGATAATATGCCGCCAAAGATAATGCTAAAGCTTGCAGAGGCTATGGCTGTCTATCATATGAAGTTTGAGGATGCGTATATGCTCTTCGGCAAATATATAGGCGGATGGGGCGAGACGGCTACAGTCTTCAGGTTCGAAGCGATAAAGGACGGTAAAGTTGCCGCGACTGTCGTAAAGAAGGCATTTGAGAGGATATGTATAAGAACGGATATCTCTTCTGATATTTTACATGATGACAGGACATATGATGTTGCGGAGATAAGGATAAGGATCACGGACGAAAACGGTAATATTCAACCTTTCTTCAACGGCGATCTTAAGATCGTATCTGAGGGCGATATCGAAGTCATCGGCCCTGAAAACGCTTTTATATCAGGCGGTATGGGCGGTATCTATGTCAGGAGTATCGGCAAAAAAGGTGTCGGAAAGATCAGGATTGAGATGCCTTATCCGTATAAAGCAGAAGAACGGGAGATCGAATTCAAAATAATTTAACTTTATAAGATTGAACTCACGTACCGAATACGATAATGTTTGATTAAGGTTTGGTGAGGTTATGGACAACAGAAAGAAGATCGCTTTATTGGTCGCTCAGGTTGAAGAGAGCGGTCAGACGTTATTTACCAAAGGTTTTCTTGATCATGCTTTTAAGTATGGCTATGATGTCTGTGTCTTTTCCATGTTTCAGAAGTATCAGAATTCTCCGGCGCGTGAAGCAGGTGATTCTTCTATCTTCGATCTTATAGAGTATTCGTCTTTTGACGCATTTGTTTTATTGATAGATACGATACAGACTCCGGGTGCCGAAGACAGGATAGTCTCAAGACTTCGGGAGTCATTTGATGGTCCCGTGATCGTATGTGACAAGAAGATCGACGGTTTCAGATCCGCTTATGAGGACAATATCTCACCGGTCAAGAAACTTATCTCGCATCTTATAGAAGAACACGGATATACCGATATAGCATTTCTTACTGGCAAATCATGGCATCCACATTCCGTTTTAAGGCTTAATGCTTACAAGGAAGCGATGGAGGAGCACGGACTACAGGTTAATTCGGACAGGATATTCTACGGTGACTTCTGGTATTTCAGCGGTGAGAATGTAGCCGAGAGACTTTGCAAGTCCACAAGAGGTCTTCCTCAGGCACTGGCATGTGCCAATGATTGTATGGCCATAGGTGCTGCCAAATATTTTACTTCCAAGGGTTATAAGATCCCTGATGATATCGCTATCGTCGGTTATGATACGAATGATGAAGGTCAGCATGCACCTGTGCCTCTGACGTCTGCTCCTTTGCCGAGCAGGGAATTCGGCATGTATTGTGCAGATCTTGTGAGATCTGAACTTGAGGGTACCGAGATGCCTGATTTCGTCGCTGATGTTGATCTATTTATCGGAAGTTCCTGCGGATGCCATAACGAGAGTATCAAGCCTGAGTATACTCTTCGTTCGAGCTGGGATACCGAGATGAGTCAGGGAAGAGTCAATAATGCATATAATCATATGAATGAGGATATGCTCCTGCAGATATCTTTTAACGGTCTGGTCAATACCATCTTTTCGAATACTTATCAGATACGGCCTTTCCAAAGTCTCAATATCTGTCTGAATGATGACTGGACCATCGAACGATCGACATTTACACCGAAGATGCTTCATCTCATTCAGTGCGGAAGTGAAGGAAGTAATTCCGACAGTCTTAATTTCCTGCGGTATTATGATCGAAAGGAGATGCTTCCCGAGATAAACGATTTCTATTATCAGCCCAGAGTCTATTATTTCTTCCCGATGCATTTCGAGGAGCTTTGCTTCGGATTCGTATCTCTTTGTTATACGGATCCCGATAAGGTCCCCGGACAGGAAGAGAGGACCTGGATCAGAAATATAATCCTCGGTCTTGAGCAGTACAGGAGAAGAGACTCGTTTGTACATAAGAACAGCATCATAGATGAAAGGCTGAAGCGCGATCCGGTAACGGGGATGTACAATTACAGCGGTTTCATAAACGAGGCTTTATCGATCGTTGCCAAGACCAGTAATTTCGGTAAGAATATCGGTATCCTTACGGTGGATATCAAGGATCTGTCGGGGATCAATAACAAGCTCGGTCATGTATCCGGCGATAATACGATCAATGCCCTTGCCAATATGGTCAAGAAAGTCTTTAACGGCCCGGGTGCATTCTGTTTCTGCATGGGTAACGGAGAGATAGTGGCTCTTAAGCTTACTAATGAAAATGCCGAGAATGTGATCAAGTCTCAATACGATAAGATCATCAATCAGATATATGTCTATAATGAAAATGTTAGTGAGGACGGAAGGATGGCACTTTACAGTGCTATCGGCAGCTGTACTCCTAATTCGCCTGCCGAACTCGAGCTGGCCGTAAATGATGTCATCAACAAGAAAAACGAGAAAAAGGCGATGAAATCTGACAGCTCGCTCTCCAAGCTGTCTCCGGAGGAAAAGGCTGAAGCTCAGATCGTAGGAGAGATCCTGGACAATAACCTTCTTGCATATCATTTCCAGCCTATCGTAAATGCCAAGACCGGGGAGATATTCTCATATGAGGCTTTGATGCGAGCTGACATAACGCCTTATCTATCTCCGCTTAAGATCCTTAAGTATGCGGAATATACTGACAGGCTTTATGATGTCGAAAGGCTTACTTTCAAAAACGTTCTTAGGATAATGAGAGATCGTAAGGATATATTTGACGGTTCAAGAAAACTTTTTATCAACAGTATACCCGGACAGAAATTCCACGGTAAGGATCTTCAGGATTTTATCGATGCCGTAGACGGATACAGTGATACTGTCGTTATTGAGTTTACTGAGCAGGCTGAACTCACTGATGAAGAGATAAGTATACTCAGGGCGGAATATACCGCTTTGAATCTGGAGACTGCTCTGGATGATTATGGCACAGGTTATTCCAATGTTGCCAATCTTCTCAGATATAAACCCAATTACCTGAAGATTGACAGGATGCTGCTGAGCGGGATCGAAAACAGCGAGAGCAAAAGGTTCTTCGTAAAGTCCGTTATTGACTATGCTCACAGCAATAATATCATCTCTCTTGCAGAAGGTGTTGAGACTTCTGCCGAACTTCGGACCGTGATCGAGCTGGGTGCGGATCTTATACAGGGCTTTTATACCGCAAGACCTAACGGCATTATCGCCGTTGATATCGATCCGGAGATCAAGAAAGAGATCTTAATGATAAATGAAGAACTGGAAGAAGGCGCAGATGCAAACGTGTATGTAGCCGGCAGGGAATCGAGGATACAGCTTGCACAGCTTTATCAAAACAGCATAAATATCATCGATATATATGACAGTGAGTCAACTTTCCATGATTTTGAGATAATCGGTGTTCCAAGTCTCAATTCAAAGATAGGCCTTCATATTCACAGCGGCTATTCGGGTAAGATAACTCTTGAAAATGCCGAATTCGGTCAGGTTATAGGTTATGATGCCGTAATAGTGATCGAGGAGGGATGCGATGTTACCTTATCCGTCAAAGGTGAATGCACCTGTTACGGAAGTATCTATGTCTCCGAAGATTCCAGAGTTGTATTTGAAGGCGACGGAAGACTCTATATCTATGCCGAGAAGAAGTATTACTATGGTATTGGTGCGGGTTATGAGAGCAAGTGCGGCGGTATATTCCTGGATATGGCTGGTGAGATCCATATTAGCGGTACAGGAATGATGGGTGTCGGCATAGGCTGCTGGGAAGACTGTATTATCAATACTTCAGACGGTAAGTATTTCTTCAAGCTCAATGGCCAGAATAACGTAGGTATAGGCTCATATCGCGGACATGCTCAGATAGATCTTACGGATGTTAAGGTCATTATCGATTCGAATACGTCCAACTGTGTAGGTGTAGGATCAGGTTCAGGACAAGCCAAGGTCGATATCAATCATATTACGATGAAGCAGCAGCTTCAGGGTAACAGAGGCGTAGCTATCGGTACAGATCTTGGAAGCTCCAGTGATGTCTTTATAACGAAGTCGAATATCGAATGCACTGTCAACTGCAGAGAGTCAGTCGGTATAGGAGTCCTCGAGGACAACGGAGATGCTAAGCTTCGGATCGACAATGCATCTGTTACGGTAAATGTTTCAGGTGACAGTTGTGCATATGGTACCCGAAGTCAGAAAGGCAGTCTTTCTGCTCAAAATGCCAGAGTCGTATGCAGTGTAGAGAATGATTCGGATTCGTTCATCGGTACAGCAGGAAAGGATCTTGATATCAATAATTGTGATGCATGCTTTGTTCATAACGGCGAAAGGCTTTCCATGAAGGAACTTTTTGCTATGATGGGACGAACAGGCGGTCCGCCTCCGGATCGGCATTAGTGTCATTTCGATCTTTGTGGTCTTTTGTTATGATCTCCTGATATTCTATATCTCAGCTTATTTGCATTAAAGCTGAGATAAAGATAGAATTACGTAGATATTATATTTCGGAGATAAAAATGAGATCGAATTCGTTCAAGAGTTTCTGCATATTTCTTGTGTTGATTGTATTAAGTGCATCTTTGTGCGGTTGTTATGACAAGAAGTCTTGTGACGAGATCCTTCGAAGTGCCGATAAGCTTTCTAAGTCACTTCTTGATGGCGATGCGGATACTCTTATCGATATGTCGGATGAAAAACATGATAAAGTATCGACTCATTCGTATCTGTCAAAACTTGATTATCAGGAATCATTTGGGGAAGATAAGCTCAGAGTTGTTAATTATATACATGATTCCATTACTTATCGCATAGATCGCGGTTCGGTCGATGCATCTGAGTATGAAGGATCCGGAAGTGTCGATGTATATTTCAGCATGATCGATTACGAATCCGTACTTAATGATCCGGATAACAGACAGGATTATGCCGTAATGATGCGTACACTCAGGCTTCAGGATGAACGAAAGGAATTCAGAGTTACATATTCATTCGTATACGAGGAAGGTGAGTGGAAATTATCCAATCTCGGTGATGTATATTCACCGGTATATGCTTTTCTTGACGTTGATGTATCGATTCCGAGAAGTATTGATGGTGCCGTGACGGGAGGATACTGGTGTTTCTGTGAACCCCATACGAATGATCTTTATGAGAATACGACTGAGATCGATCTGGATCTTCAGATAGATACTTCAGAAGGTCAGGTGGATACATCCGGAGTATATTATGTTGTCTCAAAGAACGGGGAAACATTATATACCAGCGATCCCGGCTGTACAGAAGGTATCTATGGTATTGAGCAGGAAGCTCGAATGAATAATCACGGTTATATGGTCCCGGGAGAATATCTAATTGCTTTTTTTAATGAAGATGATGAACTCCTTTATTATGATACTGCCGTTGTTACAGTTTATAAGGAAGACCCTGCTCAAGTTGACCAAGACTGAACTTTTTGGTAACATCAAGCTAATTGAATATTATTGCGTTGATGAGGAATAGTACTTATCGATCCTGCTTAGCAGAGAGCTGCGGATGGTGGAAGGCAGCAAGCAGAACAATAGGGAACTCGCCTCGGAGCATCCTTTTGAAAGCAGTTATGCAAGTAGATTCGGACGGAAGTCCACCGTTACAGGGACAGGATATCGGTCTAAGGAGACCTGTATCCGGAGAGTGCATCCGACATCGGATGAATTAGAGTGGTACCGCGAATGCCCTTTCGTCTCTAACAAGATGGAAGGGCATTTTAATATTTCAGGAGGTTTGTCCCATGAATTATCACAGGTATCAGAAGATCCCGGAGATCGGAATGACTGATCGAAAGTGGCCCGATAATGTAATCAGCAAGGCACCTATATGGTGCTCCGTAGACTTAAGGGACGGAAATCAGGCTCTTGAGGTTCCTATGAATCTTACGCAGAAACTCGAATTCTTCGATTATCTCGTAAAGATAGGCTTTAAGACCATTGAGATAGGTTTTCCAGCGGCATCGGAGACGGATTACAGCTTTTGCAGGGAGCTTATAGACAGTAACAGGATACCTGATGATGTTGCTATCCAGGTATTGACTCAGTCGCGTCCTCATATAATCGAAAAGACTATGGATGCAGTATATGGAGCGAAGAATGTAGTTATTCATCTTTATAATTCCACGAGTACGTTGCAGCGTGATGTCGTATTCGGGTTCGGTAAGGAAGAATGCAAGGAACTGGCGGTTTCCGGTACTAAGATGATCAAAGAATACCTTGATCAGGATGACAGTGGTACTGTTTGGACTTTCGAGTATTCGCCCGAGAGCTTCTCGTCGACGGAACCTGATTTTGCAGTGGAGATCTGTGATGCAGTAGCCGAAGTATGGCAGCCTACACCTGATAAGAAGATGATCATCAATCTTCCTGAGACTGTCGAATATACATTACCTAATGTCTATGCGGATATGATCGAATATTTCTGCGCGCATACTGCATACAGAGATGCGATCCTTGTATCCGTTCATACACATAATGACAGAGGCACCGGAGTTGCTGCTTCCGAGCTCGGACTTCTTGCGGGGGCCGACAGGGTAGAGGGAACGCTTTTCGGAAACGGTGAGAGAACGGGAAATGTGGATATCATCACATTGGCGATCAATATGATGATGCACGGTATCGATCCCGAACTTGATCTTTCGGATATGAATGCTTGTATCGATATATATGAGCATTGTACTAGCATGAATGTCGAGCCCAGGCACCCGTGGGCAGGGAAACTTGTCTTTACAGCTTTTTCAGGTTCTCATCAGGATGCCATCAACAAAGGCAAAAAGAGGATGCTGGAGACTCATTCGGAGATGTGGGAGGTTCCTTATCTTCCAATCGACCCTGCAGATGTCGGACGTGATTATGAGCCTATCATCAGGATCAACAGTCAGTCCGGAAGAGGCGGTGTTTCCTATGTGCTTGAGCAGTATTTCGGGTTGCAGCTTCCTAAGCACTTCCAGAAGGATTTCCTGCAGATCGTAAAGGACGAGACGGATACTAGAGAGACAGAACTCCTGCCTCAGCAGGTATTTGAGCTTTTCGATGATTACTATATAAATGTCATGACTCCTTATGCACTTGACAGATTCAGTGAACATGCACTCGGAGACAAAAAGTCAGAGGTAGAGGCGATAATTACCGATCATGATAAGGAAGTGACCATTAAGGGAATGGGAAAAGGTCTTCTTGATGCATTTGTAAATGCTTTCGCTTCTTACACGGGAACCGATTTCTCAATCAATATGTATAATGAGCATGCCATGAAGAGCGGTACTGATTCCGCGGCTATCACTTATATCGAGATCAAGAGAGGCTCGGACGGACAGATATTCCTCGGAGCGGGTGTTTCAAGTTCTGTGACGAAGAGCTCCGTTCGTGCTATCATAAGTGCATATAATCGCATGATAAAGGAATAAATAACATGAATTACGACTATTTGATCGTCGGCGCCGGACTTTATGGTGCCATCTTTGCAAGAGAACTTACAGATGCAGGCAAAAAAGTACTTGTAATTGATAAGAGAGACCATGTTGCCGGCAATATCTATACAGAGGAAGTAGAAGGTATAAATGTACATAAGTACGGTGCTCATATATTCCATACTAACGATAAGAGAGCTTGGGAATATGTGACAAAGTTTGCCGACTTTAACAGATATACCAATTCTCCCGTAGCTAACTATAAGGGTGAACTGTATTCTCTGCCTTTCAATATGTATACTTTCAATAAGATGTGGGGCGTTGTAACTCCCGAGGAGGCAGCTTCTAAGATCGAGGAGCAGCGTAAGGCGGCAGGTATCACTGAGCCGAAGAACCTTGAAGAGCAGGCTATAAGCCTTGTAGGTACGGATATCTATGAGAAGCTTATAAAGGGATATACTCAGAAGCAGTGGGGCAGACCTTGTACCGAGCTTCCTTCCTTTATCATAAAGAGGCTTCCTGTAAGGTTTACGTTCGATAATAATTACTTCAATGCTCTCTATCAGGGTATCCCGATGGGCGGCTATACGAAGATGATCGAGAATATGCTCGACGGTATCGAGGTAAAGCTCGGTGTTGATTTCCTTGCTGATCGTGAAAGGTTATCTTCTCTCGCGACAAAGATCGTTTACACGGGTCCTGTCGATGCTTACTTTGATTATAAGCTCGGAACACTTGAGTACAGATCCGTAAGATTCGAGACTGAGATCCTTGATAAGCCCAACTTCCAGGGTAATGCGGTAGTTAACTATACTGATGCTGAGACACCTTATACACGTATTATCGAGCATAAGTTCTTCGAGTTCGGTACACAGGATAAGACTGTAATAAGCCGCGAGTACAGCTCCGAGTGGAAGAAAGGTGATGAACCTTACTATCCCGTTAATGACGATAAGAACGGAGCGCTCTATCAGGAGTATAAGAAGCTTGCTGATGGTGAGACTAATGTTATCTTCGGCGGACGTCTCGGTGAATATAAGTACTACGACATGGATGCCGTAGTCGTAAGAGCACTTGATGTGGTTTCAAAGGAAATCTGATAATTCAAACTCATGAACTGAAAGGCTTCCGATTTATATGGTCAGAAGCTTTTTTATTGGTAAAGCTATGATAACGAAAAGTATTTCAGTAATAGATATTGAAGAATGCGGATTTAAAGCTACTTGGACCATGCTTTCGTTAGCTGTCCCGTATTTCATATGCAGGTCTGAGATAATCAAATATGCTATTGATGTCTGTACACAGGGGATCGTATCTTTCCCTGAAGTCGATTATCTTGCCGGTTTATCAGCTGATGATATAGATGAGATAAATGAAACGCTCGAAAAGCTGAGTAAAAGGGAAGAGATTAATATAGAAACTGAAAGATCCAAGTTGAAAGCAGTTATCTTATTTAAAGATCTGACTACTTGTCCGGCGGCTACCGATTCTATAAATGATGAGTTTATCATTAAAGAGAATCTAATTGATCTTTGGCTTTATCTTTATGAACCCAAAGATGGGGATCTTTATTTTGGCAAGTATGATGAACATGGAATATTGAGGGAAGACTATACCATACTGTATTGTTCTGTGAAAAAATGGGTAATCGACGAGATCGAAAGATTGCTTTCGGTGTGATCATTAAAGCATCTTATTCTTATTCCTGAACTCGTCATCGTATCTTCTGATCCTGTGTCTCCTGAAGATGATCAGTGCGAAGAGGAG
>CACZPC010000151.1 GCA_902782985.1 Oscillospiraceae bacterium | reverse complement strand
TGGGCGTCGTGATGTAAAAAGGTTTCTTCTCAGACATATGAGCCTCCGTAGAAATTAAGAATTAACTTATTAATTATAATTACTCGGAGCTTATAATTCAAGAAAAGTACTGATTCCAGAAAGCAAACACAGACATAGGCTTACCGAAGAGATATCCCTGAAATATATCCGCACCCATCTCCCTCAGAGTCTGTGCCTGACTCTCGCTCTCTACTCCCTCTACGACGACTCCCTTGCCTATGGAATGAGCAAGCATCGTCATAGCGGAGATAAAGGATCTGTTGAATTCCTCCGTATCCATATCATCCACGAAAGTCTTATCGATCTTGATCTCATCAACCGGCAGTTCCTTAAGATAATTAAACGATGAATATCCGGAGCCGAAATCATCAAGAGCGGTCCTTATATTTGCTTCATGAAGCTTATTTATGTTCTTGCGGCACATGGCCATATTCTTCATAAGGGAAGTCTCCGTAAGCTCTATAAGGATATTAGCCGCAGGAACATTATAGCGATCGAGAGTGTCGAGGACGTCTTTAACATAATCTTTCCTGATGAGATCATCGGCAGTCGCATTTATGTGAACATAGAAATCCTCCGGCACGCCCTTGGATCTCCACTTCGCTACCTGCTTTACCGCCTCATTCAATATCCAGCTGCCCACTGCATCCATCTGGTCTGTAGACTCAAGTGCGGCAACGACCTTCTCGGGATTAACAAGTTCACCGTCTTTATCCTTCCAGCGAAGTAGGGCTTCGGCACCCACGAGCTTACCTGTCCTGACATCAGTCAGAGGCTGATAGAAGAGCTGGAAGTTCTCCATATTATTTCGAATACACTGATTGATATTTACTTCAAAGTCGACTCTTTCCTTCAGTTCATGAAGATCTACGGGAGAATAGATCGCATATTTGAGCTTCTTCTCCTGCTTGACCTTATGAAGTGCTATCTCGGCATTCGTCATGATCTCATCGACGGTAGTGCCAACAGGATAAAAAGACGCGGCAAGACCCCACGAAATGTAAAAATCACCTTCCTCCGTATGAAGCGGAGCTGCGGAATATTCCTGAAGATCCGACATATATTCGGTAACATTCTTATGTGACGCATCCGGCCACAATATGGCGAAAGTATCGTCACTGACATGATAAACGGTGGAATTCTCCGGCACGGTCTTCTTAAGAAGATCCGCAAACGCGACGATTATCGCATCACCGGAATTTCGTCCGAACCTGTCATTATAGGAATGGAATTCATTGATATCGGCAAGGATCACAGCCGCAGAGAGCGTATCCTTATTACGGATCAGCTCCTCTGTATCTTTATTGAGCCTGTCCTTGGTAGGCAGATTGGTAAGGGCATGCGAAGCATCGCTCTTCTCTACATTCTCCTTGACCTCATTCATCTTCGTAAGATCAAAAGCGATACCGACGACGATCCTCTTATGCTGTATCTTCTCTTCGAGAGACTTACCGCGGCACGCGATCCACATTATACTTCCGTCAGCTCTCCTGAACCTGACTTCCGAAGCGAATCTGGTACCGATCTCGCTTATGGAACGCCTGATCGCCACTATAAATCTGTCACGGTCCTCGGGGACTATCTTGGAAGCGAGTACTTCTACAAAATCGCCCTCTATCTGCCTCGGAGCCTCCGGTATCATGTCGCTGATATTCTCGGATATGTAGAGCATCTCGCTGTCGAGATCCGCATAAAATGTTATCGCACCCGTACCCTCGATCAGATTAGTTCGAAGATAGTCATCCTGAATATAGCTCGTCACATCAGAGAAGGCACCGGATACATATCTTGCATCGCCTCCGAACTTGCCCGACGGTCCGGCATCGGTAAAGCCCTCTACACGAAGATAAAGATCGCCTCTACCCGGAGCCAGGAACCTTATCTCCATGTCCGGATCCGTAAGATGCGTCTTTACAAACTGGATAAAAGTCTCATGGAGCTTATCGGCATCATCAGGGTGAATATATTTTTTGTAATTCCCGGAAAAGTTATAGATAAGATTGGAATCAAGATCGAATTCCTGAACGAATCTGTCGCTTACGCAGCAGATATCGCTTTCGATGTCATATGTGAAAAGATATGAATTCAGCCCCTCACCGAAAAGCTGTGAGAAAGACCTTTCATACATATTGCGGGAACAGTCTTCGACGAAGCCGGCCACATATCCCGCACCGCCCTCGAAGAGTATCTTCTGCATATGTATCTTTACATCGGCATTATCATATGCATTTTTCTTAAGTCCGTGAGCGATGGTAGCCATCTCATAATCACCGCTTGCTATCTCGCTGACCGTCTCATCGTACTTTGAAGAGATCTCATCGCGCTCTTCTTCGGGGATATACTGATAATATGTCGTAAGGAGCATATCCTGTGTGGCAGCTGCCCCGAGGATCTTGCGCATACCGTCGGAAAAAAGGATTCGCTTCTCCCACGGATCGATCAGGAACTTACACAGTACGGCTTCATCCAAGACAGCACTGACGTCGGACAATTTAAGTGAATTGAGCCTCTCAATCAGTTCGTCTCTGTTGTCCTGTTCCATATGCCGCCTCTTATCAATCAAATTTGATTTTATTGTATCAGATGAAGAGCCCTCTCGTATATTTCTTTTTTGCTTATTCCCGTAACACCTGAAACTTCCTGAGAGATCTTCTTAGTCGGCATCCCCTGCTCATGAAGATCCAGTATCATCTTATCGATATCTATCTCCTCGCCGATCTCTTCTTCGCCCGATGCCTCGAGGCAGATGACAAACTCGCCTTTCGGCTCATGCTCATCATAGTACAGGACCGCCTCATCGATCGTCATCCTGAGCACCTGCTCATATTTCTTCGTCATCTCTCTGCAGAAAGCCGCACGACAGCTGCCGAAACCGTATTCTTTAAGTTCGTTTATAAGCTTTATAAGTCTGTGGGGAGCTTCATAAAGGATCATCGTCTCTTTATACCCTTTAAGCGCTTCGAGACGCTCACGGCGCTGCTTTGATTGTGCAGGCAGGAATCCTTCATAATGAAACTTAGTCGTATCAAGACCGCTCATCACAAGTGCCGTGATCGCAGCTACCGGACCGGGGGCAACCGAGATATCTATGTCATTCTCGATACAGAGCTTAACAAGATCCTCTCCCGGATCGTTTATCGAAGGCATTCCCGCATCGGATACGAGTGCGACATCCATGCCGTCCTTCATCATGTTAACGAGGACGGGACCCTTGGCCGCCTTATTATGCTCGTGGTATGAGAAGAGCTTCCCCTCGATACCGAAATGCTGCAGGAGCAGCCCCGTTCTTCTCGTATCTTCGCATGCAATAACATCAGCCTCGCTCAGGATCTCGATCCCGCGGGGCGACATATCATCCATATTACCGATCGGTGTTCCAACTA
>CACZPC010000150.1 GCA_902782985.1 Oscillospiraceae bacterium | reverse complement strand
GTGCCTTGTAAGCATAAGATGGACTCTGTACTCGGGGATATTCTCCTCGGCTACATATGTCTGGACACTCTCCTGCATGACGAGCTCTGATCTTCTGGGCTGTGCATACTTCCTGGATACTTCCTCGAGTGTCTGGGCGATTATCTTATCGATCCTCCTGGGCTTGGCAAGGATATCCTCTATATCTGCGATATCCTTCTCAAGCTTCTCTCTGTCGGCAACACGATTGATGATGTACTGCTTGTTGATATTACGAAGCTTTATCTCGGCAACATAATCCGCCTGTACCTTATCGATTCCGAAACCGCTCATCAGGTTGGGAACTACATCTTCCTCAAGTTCAGTATTTCTGATAATGCTGATCGCCTTATCGATGTCGAGGAGGATCTTTTCGAGACCTTCGAGGAGATGAAGTCTGTCCTTCTTCTTGCCGAGATCATATCTGTATTCTCTGGCAAGACACTCTCTTCTCCAGATAAGCCATTCGTTGATGATCTCCTTAACGCCCAATACCCTGGGATTACCGTTGATAAGGATATTGAAGTTACAGGAGAAGGAATCCTGAAGCTTAGTGAATCTGAAAAGCTTAGTCATCAGAGCTTCGTGATCCGTACCGCGCTTGCAGTCGATAGTGATCTTCAGACCGTCGAGGTCCGTCTCGTCTCTAATGTCATTTATCTCCTTGGCCTTACCCTGCTTAACGAGATCGGCGATATTATCGATTATCGCATCAGAACTCGTTGAATAAGGGATCTCCGTGATCTCGATAAGATTATTCTTCTTATCGACCGTATATTTACTTCTGATAACGACCGAGCCCTTACCGGTCTCATAGATATTCTGCATCTGGGCACGATCATAGAGGATCTGTCCGCCGCCGGAGAAATCGGGAGCCGGCATTACTTCGAGGATATCGAAGTCGGGATCCTTAAGATAAGCGATGGTGGCATCGCATACTTCCTTCAGATTAAATGAACATATATTGGAAGCCATACCTACGGCAATACCCTGATTGTTGTTAACAAGGACTGAGGGGAACGTCGCAGGAAGAAGGACAGGCTCCTTAAGTGTACCGTCATAGTTATCGACCATATCGACGGCATCTTTATCTATACCCTTGAAGAGTTCTTCACAGATTTTCTCGAGTCTTACTTCCGTATATCTGGAGGCAGCATACTGCATATCTCTGGAATACTGCTTACCGAAGTTACCCTTGGAATCGACATAAGGATGAAGGAGTGCACCGTTACCTCTGGTGAGTCTTACCATCGTCTCATAGATCGCCTGATCACCGTGAGGATTGAGCTTCATGGTCTGACCGACTACGTTGGCAGACTTGGTCCTGTTACCGTTGATAAGCCCCATCTTATACATCGTATAAAGGAGCTTTCTGTGTGAAGGCTTAAATCCGTCGATCTCGGGAATAGCACGTGATACGATGACACTCATCGCATAGGGCATATAATTGATCTCGAGCGTCTGCGTAATAGGCTGGGACTCAGCTTCTCTGTCCGGAATGGAGTTATCCGTAAGTCTCGCCTTGAGCGAATTACTGTTTACGTCTTTATCTTTCTTCTTAGGCATTTCTCAATCTACTCTCTTACATTGATCTTATCCGACATCAAGCATGTCGAGGTATAAGTGTCCGTCTTCTTCTATATGCTGCTTTCTGCCCTGGAGATTATCTCCGAGGAGAAGATCAAATACTTCGGAAGTCTTCTTGGCATCTTCGGGCGATACTCTGATAAGCCTTCTTGTCTTCGGGTTCATAGTGGTCTGCCACATCATCTCAGGCTCATTCTCACCAAGTCCCTTGGATCTTTGAAGTGTGATATTGGCATCATCTCCGAGCTTGGCGAGTATGTCAGCCTTCTCCTTCTCATTAAATGCGAAGAAAGTCTCTTCACTTGCATTCTTGCCCTTCTTATGAAGAGTGATCTCAAACAGAGGAGACTCGGCAATATATACATAGCCCTTCTCGATGAGCGTAGGCATAAGTCGATAGATCATCGCCAGGATAAGTGTCCTGATCTGGAAGCCGTCGACATCGGCATCGGTACAGATTATGACCTTGTTCCAGCGAAGCATATCGAGGTTAAAGGCACTCATATCCTTGCTGTGCTTATTGCTTATCTCAACACCGCATCCGAGTACTTTGACGAGATCTGTAATGATCTCGCTCTTGAAGATAGTTGCATAATCGGCCTTAAGGCAATTTAAGATCTTACCTCTTACGGGCATTACACCCTGGAATTCCGCATCTCTTCCGAGCTTTACGGAGCCTAAAGCGGAATCACCCTCAACTATATAGAGCTCACGCTTGTCAGTATCCTTGGATCTGCAGTCTACGAACTTCTTGATTCGATTATTGATATCGATCTTGCCCGAGAGCTGCTTCTTGATATTGATCCTGGTCTTCTCCGCATTCTCTCTGGAACGCTTATTTACGAGGATCTGCTCGACCACCTTATCACCGAGAGCCTTATTCTCGATAAACCATATCTCCAGGTGTTTCCTTATAAGATCGGTCATGAACTCCTGAATGAACTTATTATTGATGGCCTTCTTGGTCTGATTCTCATAAGATGTCTGAGTAGAGAAAGTACTTGAGATCAGGATCAGCGAATCCTGAACATCCTCGAACTTGATCTTGGATTCATTTGCCTTATACTTATCTCTCGCCTTGATCTGCTTATCGATCTCACTTACAAATGCGCTCTTTACGGCTTTATCGGGAGATCCGCCATGCTCAAGGAAACTCGAATTGTGGAAATACTGAAGCTCGTTGACATTATTATTAAAGCAGAAAGCAACCTCAGCCTTGACCTTATATATCGGACGGTCTTCGGCATCGCGTCCCTTCTCCTCACCATCGAAGAAATATGTCTCGGTAAATCCGCGCATATCATTGAGCTCATCACAATATCCCTTGATTCCGTCGGGACACAGATAACTCTCCTCGCTTCCGGTCACCTCATCCTTCAGTACGAACTCGATACCGCCGTTAACAACAGACTGCTTCTTAACGATATCCTGAAGCCTCTCGAAAGGCACCACCGTATCTGTAAACACCTCGGGATCGGGCTTCCATCTCTGGATAGTACCGGTCCGGTTGAATCTGTACGGCTCCTTGATGAGCTCACCCACAGGTTCACCCTTCCTGAATGACAGTGAATACTTGGTCTTATCCCTGAAGACGGTAACTTCGAAGAATTCCGAAGAATACTGCGTCGCACAGGCACCGAGACCGTTAAGTCCGAGCGAATATTCGTAATCGCCAAGCGAGTTATTGTCATACTTCGCTCCGGCATAGAGCTCACAGTAAACGAGCTCCCAGTTATATCTTTCTTCCTTGGGGTTATAATCGAGCGGTATACCTCTTCCGAAGTCCTCGACCTGCAACGAACCGTCCTTGAACCTCGTGATGATTATCTGCTTTCCGTGACCTTCTCTGGCCTCGTCGATCGAATTAGACAATATCTCAAAGAAGGAATGTATGCAGCCTTCAAGGTCGTCGGAACCGAAGATGACCGCCGGCCTCTTCCTTACTCTGTCCGCTCCCTTGAGCATAGATATACTGTCGTTACCGTAATCTGACTTTCTTGCCATGATTAACCCCCATATTTACTTATGCATCACATTATTATATCAATACGTTGTGGCAAATCAAAAACGAAAGTTTGTTCACAATTTGCACAAAAATACAGCTGCAGCATCAATAACCGCAGCTGTATACATCTACTATTATGTTCTGTAGCTTCCGTTTATCTTAACGTAATCGTAGGAGAAATCACATGTGAACATCCTGTCATAGGCATCACCCTCGTGAAGTGTGATACTTACATATATCTCATCCTTCTTAAGGAGCTCCAGTGCCTCA
Source organism: Oscillospiraceae bacterium (assembly GCA_902782985.1). GTDB lineage: Bacteria > Bacillota > Clostridia > Saccharofermentanales > Saccharofermentanaceae > Saccharofermentans. The sequence goes on along the minus strand of CACZPC010000150.1, from coordinate 768 downwards.
TCCTCATCGAAAGGAAGAGCTACGCCGTCCTTATACACTTCAAGACCTGACAGTGAGATATCGACCTTCTCGGGATCGAAAGAAGCTCCCGAATAACCGACAGCAGTAAGGATACGTCCGCAGTTGGCATCCATACCGAAGAAAGCAGTCTTACAAAGTGGGGATCTTGCTACTGCCGTAACGATGAGCTTAGCATCATATGCGTCCTTTGCTCCATTAACTTCGATCTCCACAAACTTGGTAGCTCCCTCACCGTCTGCCGCAAGCATGCGAGCAATATCGTAAGAAAGGCTCTCGAGAGCTTCTTCAAATATCTGAAGATCCTCACTTCCCTTCTCGATCTTGGCTCCTGAAGCACCATTGGCAAGAACTACTACCATATCACATACGGAAGTATCACCGTCTACGCTTACACGGTTAAATGTATGTGCTACAGCCTTCTTAAGGCTATCCTGAAGTATCTCTCTGTCGATATCGGCATCTGTCGTAAAGATACCTATCATGGTAGCAAGATTAGGATGGATCATGCCGGAGCCCTTAGCCATACCTGCAATAGTGACTTCCTGACCGTTCTTGAGGGTAATCTTGGCAGCTACCTCCTTAGGTACAGTGTCAGTAGTCATCATGGCATATTCCGCATAATGAGATGTCTTAGCTTCTGATGTAAGGCCGTCAACAAGATCAGGAACCTTAGCGACGATCTTCTCATAGGGAAGTCTTGTTCCTATAACACCCGTAGAAGCTGTGAGGATCTCATCGGATGTGCAT
>CACZPC010000149.1 GCA_902782985.1 Oscillospiraceae bacterium | reverse complement strand
TTGGCATAATCATTAACTACACGGGTAAGAGCGGATCTGAAACCTGTAAGATGAGTACCGCCCTCAGGAGTAGCAATATTATTGGCATAACAGTATACAGTCTCCTGATAGGAATCATTATACTGCATTGCTATCTCTACGAAGCATTCTCCGGATCTTGTAGCAAAGTAGATAGGAGCGGGATTGATAGCTTCCTTATGCTTATTCAGATATTCTACGAAAGAAATTATACCGCCGTCATAATGAAGATGCTTATGATTAGGCTCAGCTCCTCTGTCATCAGTAAGATCGATAGTTACTTCCTTATTGAGAAACGCCATTTCTCTGTATCTTGTGATCATGGATGCAAAATCAAATACGATATCAGGAAATATTGTATTATCCGGAATAAATGTCGTAGTCGTACCGGTATCGGAAGGATCACATGTACCGATTACTTCAAGAGGCTTAACTGTCTTACCCTTTTCAAATCCGATCTCATAGATCTTTCCTTCACGTCTTACCTGTACCGTCATTCGGTCAGAAAGAGCATTAACTACAGATGCACCTACGCCGTGAAGACCACCGGATACACTGTAAGCACCACCGCCGAACTTACCTCCTGCATGAAGTACGGTATGTACGACTTCTACAGTGGGAATACCCTGCTTAGGATGGATACCGACGGGAATACCGGATCCGTTATCCCTGACTGTTACAGAGCCGTCCTTATTAAGCTTTACATCGATAGTATCGCATCTTCCTGCAAGAGCCTCATCAACGGAATTTGCAACGATCTCATATACAAGGTGGTGAAGACCTCTGAGAGTAGTATCACCGATGTACATTCCGGGACGCTTACGAACAGCCTCAAGACCTTCAAGGACCTGTATATCATCCTCGCTGTATTCGCTGGCATTGGATGTATCGAATTCATCCTGTCCTGCGGTAACAGCCTCGATATCGGCTATAGGCTCCTCATTAAAATCTTCTGTCAGAGCTCTGGGATTCTCGGCAAGATTACGAAGCTCATCGCTGTCATCATTCTCAACAGGCTGGAAATAGATATCCACTTCACCTGCGGATGCTGCAATATCCTTCTCGTTCTCTTTCTCGCTCATTTTCTTTTCTCTCCTTAATTATTGAATAAAAATTCACAATTTAGAATAATTATTCACATTTAACATTGTTAAAATCTACTATCCCAAGTAGATACCTTTCTCGATCCTTTTCCTTAAAACGCCCGTAGATAAAGGGCTCAGGTATGTTCTATCCGATGCGACCACTACAGTTTTGGGAATTTCATCCGTCAGATACTGTAATCTGTTATTCTCATCTTCGCTGTTGATAAAATCCGTGACACTCTTCTGTGAGGGAAGTACAGTCTCCAGGTTTATCAATACCGATATCGTATCTGCGGGAACCGTTACTTCTCCGCCGATATGAACATACATGATCTCATTCCTCCGGTGCAGGATAAAGATAAGGATCTTTTGACCCATACTGAACTATTATAACATAATATGCTAATTATAATATAGAAAACATGCCGAAAATGGCTTCAGTTCTCACGTTTTATACTGCCTGAAGATACATGGAAGAAAACCGGATCTATATCGGTCATTACAAATTCAACCAGTTCATTCTCTATATAGTCACGATCCGTACATGTGATGAATATCTGTGCATCCTTCATACCCGACAGCAATGACACCCTCCTGCCGCTGTCAAGCTCGGAAAAGACATCATCAAGAAGGAGGATGGGAGCAGAAGAAGTAAAGTCCTTTATGATTTCCAATTCCGCCAGTTTAAGGGATAATGCAGCAGATCTCTGCTGACCCTGGGAAGAGTAATTCTTCATGGACAGATCATCAAGCTTTATATCAAGATCATCCCTGTGTACACCCATGATCGAAATGCCCTTTTCGACATCATTTTTACGGGCTGTCCTGAGCTTACCTAATATATACTCGGATAATATACCCTTAATTCGCGTGTAATTAGCCTCAGAAAGCGTTCCATTGATCAAAGCGTGTAGTTCACCCTCTGATCCTGAAGAACGCTCCAGAAGCTCTACAGCGCCTGAAAGGGTGCTATATACGATCGAAAGTATTTCCTTACCGTCGGATATAACAGAATGATGAGCTGATGCTTTCGCTGATAAGAGTTTTGAAAATCTGTATCTGTAGATGATCATATCGGCAGAAAGGTCGGATAATGAAAAATCCCAGAAATCGAGAACATTATTATCGACTTTGGACATATCACCCTTAAATGACTTGATACATGTATTTTTCTGATTGATGATCCTGTTGGTCTTATTAAGAGTGTCGTAATAAGTAGGAGAGACCTTGCTTATCAGCATATTAAAGAACTTTCGCCTGCTGGCGGGAGCACCCTTTACGAGATTTAAGTCCTCAGGAGCAAATATAACAGTGTTACAGATGCCCATATAATCGGATACTCTGTCAATCGTCATACCGTCATGCAAAAGCTCTCTCTTCGGTGCCTTATTAGGCGTAAGTTCAGAATCTTCGGTAAAGAAAGAAGCCGAAATGCTCGTATCGGTATTATATTCTTCATCACGAAGATCAAGAGATATCTTATATTCATTACTTCCGAACTTAATAAGATCCCGGTCCCTTGAAGTCCTGTGAGATGTAATACAGGAACATACATTTATCGCTTCGATAAGATTAGTCTTACCCTGTGCATTATTTCCGTAGATTATATTAACGGAAGGCCCGACATCCAAGTCAAGCCTTCCGTAATTT
>CACZPC010000148.1 GCA_902782985.1 Oscillospiraceae bacterium | reverse complement strand
CAACAAAAATGCCCTACATCGATCACTCGATATAGGACAAGAATATTCCTGCGGTACCACCTATTATTGATCGCTTACGCGATCCGCTCTTTCACGTTCCAACAAACGTGCCTCACTGGTAACGGATAAGGTTCCCCGTCGGTCCATTTCCTGACCGCCCGTCATCGGGTCCATTCATCGGGATCTTCATGCTGCGATCACACCATCCGCAGCTCTCTCTTAATCCGATCTGGTCCGATTACTACTCCCGAATCTATCGGTTTGGTTTATCAAACTGTTAATAATTCTAATTGTCGTTCCTTAATCTGTCAAGGTGCAGACATACGCCATCCAGTCATTCTTCTCGTGCTTTTCGACGATGGTAAATCCTGCTTCGGCAAGGGCCTTCTCCACCTTATCCTTCTTGGTATTGATGATCCCGGAGCACACGAATCTGCCGCCGGGAGCAAGTCTTGAAGGCACATCGGGAGCGATAGCCGCGATGATATCGGCGATTATATTGGCAACAATAAGAGAATAGTCAGACGCCTTGGCATCCTTAAGCTCACCGGTATAACAATCGATGTCCGAGCAGTCGTTATTCCTGCAGTTATCCACGGCAACATCCACGGCCAGACGGTCGATATCGACTGCCTCGACATGCCCTGCTCCGAGCTTATCGCAGATGATGGCAAGGATACCGGATCCCGTACCGAGGTCGAGGATCTTATCTTCGGGCTTTACAAGTCCGTCAAGTATCTCCGCACACATGGAAGTAGTCTCATGTGTGCCCGTACCGAATGCGGATCCGGGGTCGAGCTTAACGACGATCTGTCCCTCCTTAGCGTGAGCTTCCTCCCACGACGGACAGATGAGGACACGGTCGGAGATCTCGAAAGAGGTATAGTCCTTCTTCCACTCATTCTCCCAGTCCTTGTCCTGAACATATCTGCTCCCTGTAAGTCCCTTGCCTACCGGAAGGAACTGTCCGATCTCATCAAGCTTATCTTCGATCAGCTTAAGTGCCTCTTTTGCAGGCATCGTCTTATCGGCAATATTGCCGTATATCATACCGACACCGTTGGGATCTACATATTCCTCATTCTTGGGACCGAGTCTTACTCCGTCGTCAAACTCGGCGAAATATGCCTTAACGGTCACATCACTGCCGAGCGATTCGATATATCCTTCATCTGCATATGCAAGCGAATCCGGATCTTCTATTATCCTGGCGATCTCATAGGGATCACTTACCGCGATACCGTCAGCTCCTATCTGCGAGAGCATTTCGCATATTGCATCGGAAGCATCTTCCGTCGTTGTTATCGTAATCTCGATCCACTGCATATTCATATCTCCTGGTGATTGATTCTTTTGCTATTGTAGCACAGTTTCAGACACGGGGCGTTTTCTGTCTATTGTTGATGCATTTCGAAAGGAATAGCATGAGGTCGATCATAATTCAAAGGGGTGAAAAAAATGGTAAGAGAGGAATGGAAAAGACTGCTTCATAACCCGATACTCATCGCGGTCATCGCGGCGATCATACTGATCCCGTCGATCTATGCCGGATTCTTCCTGGCATCGATGTGGGATCCGTACGGCGAACTCGATAAGCTTCCCGTAGCAATAGTCAATCTGGACGACGGAGCGGTCTATAACGGTAAAGAACTCGATATCGGCAACGAACTCGTAGAGAACCTTAAAGAAGACGGATCACTCGACTTCAGGTTCGTAGGAAAGGATGAGGCCGAGGCAGGACTTCGTGACGGCACATATTATATGGTCGTTACTATCCCCGAGGATTTCTCATACAGAGCTTCCACCGTAACTGCAGACGATCCCGAGAAGATGCAGCTTCTTTACGAGACAAATCCCGCTACCAACTACGTAGCAATGAAGCTGTCGGAATCGGCAATGACAAAGATAGAGATGAGCCTTCAGCAGAAGGTCTCGGAGACATATGCCGAAGAGATGTTCGAACAGTTCGGAAACATCTCGGACGGAATGTATGACGCAGCCGACGGTGCCGGTCAGCTCCTGGACGGAGAAGAGAGACTGACTGACGGTGCAAGCGATATAAACGACGGAGCACTGGCATTAAATTCCGGTGCTGTACAGCTCCAAAACGGAACAAATACACTTTACAACGGAGCCAGCGATCTGAATGACGGTATCCACAGATACCTGGACGGTGCCGATACGGTAAGCGGCGGTATAAGACGTCTTAATTCGGCAGTTGCCTCATTAAACAGCGGCGCATCCGAACTTAATAACGGCGCCGTCGCTCTTGCAGACGGAACCGGGGAACTCTATAACGGTGCTCAGACACTCGTAAGCGGATCACAGTCATTATCCGCAGGAGCAGGATCACTTGCTCAGGGTACCGCTTCACTCTCGCAGGGAGCTTCAGCTCTTGCTTCAGGTGCATCGAACCTGAGCTCGGGACTTGATACGATAAATTCGAATGTACCTGCTCTCACAGACGGTATCAGCGCACTTGATAACGGAGCTTCGGCTCTTCAGAGCGGTATTACGACCTATACGGCCGGAGTTGATTCCGCATATACCGGTGCCGCTCAGTTATCCTCAGGTCTTAATGATCTGAGCACTGCGACTTCCGATATCGCCGCCGGTTCCCAAAACATCAACACGAGCATCGTTCAGATAAACGAATATGCTCAGTCTATGGCTGCAACAGGCGATCCGTACTGGGTACAGCTCGCTCAATATACAAGCGAACTCGTAACGGGTTACGGTCAGCTCAATGACGGCATATCCGCACTGAATTCCGGAGTTCCCGCGCTGGCTTCCGGAGCAGAAAGACTGACAAGCGGATTACAGCAGCTTGATTCGAACAGCGATGCTCTTAACGAAGGTGCATCTCAGGTTGCACAGGGAGCATCTGCACTTAATGCTTCTGCCCCTGCACTTGCAGACGGTATAGCTTCTGCAGCTAACGGAGCATCTACACTCTCGCAGGGCGCGAACGAGCTTTCGACAGGCGCCGCATCAGTAGCTTCCGGTGCATCGCAGCTTGCAGACGGAGCACAGACATTATCTGACGGCACCTCCTCCCTTGCAGACGGTATCGCGCAGGCAGATCAGGGTGCACAGGCTCTTGCCGACGGCACCTCATCTCTCAGCAACGGCGTATTACAGATACAAAGCGGTACGACAACACTTATGAACGGAGCAGACGCTCTTACAAGCAACAACAGCACACTGGCAAACGGTTCTGATTCACTCACAAACGGTGCAGCCGCACTTAATAACGGAGCAGGCGATCTTGTTGACGGTACCCGCAGACTTGCTGACGGTACGACCGAACTTGCAGATTCACTGCCCGCCCTGTCAGAAGGTACATCCGAACTTCAGAACGGACTGATGACAGGAGCAGACGAGATCACATCGACATCCATGAATGAAAACAATGCCGAGATGATGGCAGATCCGGTCGAGCTTAACGAGACCAGGATCACCAAAGTTGCCGACAACGGTCATGCCATGGCAGCATACATGATGTCCGTCGGACTCTGGGTAGCATCACTTGCTTTCTGTATCATGTATCCTCTTACAAAGCACGATAAGCTTACAAGCGGTTTCTCATGGTGGCTCAGCAAAGCAAGTGTCCTTTATCCCATGGCAATCATCCAGGCGATCATCCTTGTCCTGATCCTTCATATCAGACTGGGATTCGACCCGGCAAGGTTCGCAGGTACTATCTTAGTTGCCTGTCTGGCATCAATGGCTTTCATGTCACTCATGTATTTCTTCAATGTCCTTCTCGGCAAGGTAGGAAGCTTCATAATGCTCGTATTCATGGTATTGCAGCTTGCAGGCTCTGCCGGTACTTACCCGCTTGAGATCTCAGGTCCTCTTGCTCAGGCACTGAACAGATTCATGCCCTTCACTTATACGGTCACGGCTTTCAGGAGCACCATCGGCGGAGGCGAGGAATGCGGAAAGTGCATAGCTGTGCTGCTCTGGATCCTCGGCATATCATCTCTTCTTACGATCATCCTCTTCATGATAAGGAGCAAAGAAGAGCAAAAAGGGATCAAGAACCTTTACACCTTTATGGAAGAGAGAGGATTCGCCTGATATAAGACATTTTTCCGATCCCCTTATCAAGGACTGTACGGCTCATCCGTGCAGTCCTTTCTTTGTGCTACAATTATATTATGAGTACTGCAAAAGAGATGATCATAAAGGACACATTCCTGAAGCTTCTTGAAGAAAGGCCGTTGTCTCAGATCACGGTCAAGGATATCGTCAGTGAAAGCGGTGTCAACAGGAATACGTTTTATTACCACTATGCCGATCTTCCATCGCTCATCGAGAGCATAATAGTCGAGGAGACAGAGAGCATCATATCGATCCATCACACCTTTGACAGTATCGAATCGGCCATACTTACCGCTCTGGAATTCACATTGCAGCATAAGAAGGCCGTAATGCATCTTTATAATTCCAGCAACAGGGATATATTCAATCAGTATTTCATGCAGATAAGCGAGCACGTAATAACCGAATATTTCGAAATGCTGTGCCGCGACATAGATATTCCGGCATCGGATAAAGCACTTCTTATCCACTACCATACATGCCTGGCATTCGGTCAGGCCGTAGACTGGATCAGGAAGGGCATGACTACCGATATAATCAAGCAGTTCGAAAGGCTGTGCGAGCTTTATAAGGGCATACCCGAAGAAGTGATCAGGAGAGCTGCCGGCAGCAACTGATAGACCTGCATCTATATATCGTTTAACGCAATAAAAAAGGTTCCGATCTATATCGGAACCTTTGACAAACTCAATACAAACTCAATTCAAACTCAACTTCTGTAAGGAACTCTCTGTTCTTTATGGTTTTAGTATACCGATGGATTGTGACGCCGTTTCGAAGTTTTGTAAACAAAATATTAACGGAAACGAGCAGTTTTAAATGAATTATGTACAAAGCCACAAACGCTGTTATTTCAGTGCTTTTTCGGCAATCTTTGTGTCATACTCGTGAAATATACGACATATTATCAGAGCATTTCGCAATAAATAAAAAGATAGATCAAAACAAGTTGATTATAGTTCAATAAAACTATCCTCTTTCGTCCACATATGTATCGACTCTGTTCTGGATGATGTCCATTACCTCCTCGATCGTCTTTTGATCTGCGAAATATGCCTGTATCTCCTCTCTTATGATGTTTTCAACAGCCGCATAGTCGTTTATACGGATACCGGAAGCATTCCTTATATATCCATCCATCTGAGCCACGAATTCATCTGCATCAACTGTCGTATCAAAGACCTGAAGCAGTT
>CACZPC010000147.1 GCA_902782985.1 Oscillospiraceae bacterium | reverse complement strand
ACGGGACCTTTTAAGTTCGCATCACGCGAAGAGGGACAGACTGTCACTCTTGTTAAGAACGATGACTATAGAGTAAGCGAAAAGCCTTATCTCGATTCCGTGACTTTTAAGATCTTTCCCGATGTTGCTTCCGCTTTCCCTCAGCTTATAAGCGGCGAGATCGACATCCTCCCTTATATCTCGACAGAGACAGCGATGGAGCTCGATCCCGAACAATTCTCGATCCACCACAGAGATTCAAATCGTCTTCAGATACTGGCACTCAATAACGAGGCAGCGCCTTTCGATGATATCCGTGTAAGACAGGCGATCAACTATGCACTGGACAGGGATGAGATCATTTCGGTCAGCTCTTATGACGGAGTCACCGGTGAGCCTCTCACCACTGCAATGAGTCCCATCATGGTCGGAGCATACGATCCCTCACTCAACGGTACATATGCCCGTGATCTTACAACCGCAAGAGCACTTATGACTCAGGCCGGATACCCCGACGGATTCGACATGACGATAACGATCCCCGATAACGACGCTAAGATCTCATCCCTTGCATCCGTTATAGCAGATCAGCTTTCGTCAATAGATATCCGGGTAACGATACAAAGCCTTAGCGAAGAAACTTGGTATGAAGATACCTTCACAAACAGAGATTATGAATCTGCGATAGTAACGATCTCCGATCCTTTCGATCCTTATGAAGTCATTTCCAGATACGAGATGCATTCCGACGATAACCTGATCAATTACTCCAATGCACTTGCTGAAAGACTGATACAGATGATCCCCCTTACCGCAGATGAGGAGACCAGAACGGATCTTTATCATCAGCTTCTTAAGATCATCACCGACGACGCCGCTTCCTGTTATCTTCAGGATCAGCAATACTTAGGCGCGGTGAATAAGAGAGTCGGCGGATATCACATCTATCCAATGTATATTCAGAATATGTCGACCGTGTATATCAAGTAAATATTTTCCGGACAAAGAAAGAAGCTCTCCCGCAGGAGAGCTTCTTTCTTAAGGGATAGATATAATGAAAAATGAGTTTGTGTCACTTTATCAAGCGGGTGTGTAGGAGATTACCGTGATAGTAGCGGGAGTTGAACCGTCAACCTCAAAGCTTAATCCGGAAATGGAATTGACTGCAGGATTGTACCGGTCGTTAGCTCTATACGTGATCGTGTATGTACCGTCATGGTTGTTTGTAATACTATATCTCCAGTCAAGACCGTTGCAGGCATCATTTCTGATATCACCGGTTACACTTATTGTGAAGCTGCTGACAGGTACATCGAAAGATACCGATCCGGTTGTAGTTGTACAAGGAACTTGTGCTCCCCACTGTCCTGCGTTAGGATTCCAATAAGTTCCCGAACTGGAGCTGAAGCTCGTGCTGGATCCCTCAGCAGACATCACAGGATCACTATTAGCAGGAACAGGCGTAGGTGTTGCGGGTACGGGTGTAGGCGTTGCAGGTACGGGTGTAGGCGTTGCCGGAACAGGTGTAGGTGTTACCGGGCGAGGAGTAGGTGTCGCAGGGGTAGGTGTTGTAGAAGCAGGAGCAGGGGTAGGTGTTGCGGGTATTACATAGTTGCTGTCCACATTAGGTACGTGTGACGCCGGTCTGTTGTTTGCTGCTTCTACAAGCTCTTCTCTGCTTGGGATCACAGCCTGGATCTCGAACTGTGCCGACTGCTCAAAAAGATCTACTCTGATACCATCATCATCCATATAAGCCTGATGCTCCTGAGCCGATCTGAGGATCTTGTCCCTGTAGTCATTAGTCGTAACTGTTATGCCGACAAGTGCTACACTCGAAAGGATCGTGATAACACCGACTACGAGTACCATCTCTATAAGTGTGAAACCTTTTTTATTCATTGTCTTTTTCATGATTTCATCTCCTTTCAGGGAATACCCTTGTTTCATTCTCTTGAGAAGATAATACCATGTCATTTTCGCAATTGTGTTCACATCTGCCACATTTGCGCCACATTTTGTGAAGCAAATGTAAACAGTGTATTAACAAGGCGAGGCAAACGTCGAAACCTCAGTGATTATTGACTTTTACCCACATGCCCACCGGGCGTTCCCGGGTATTTCAGCGAGATAAATGTGAAGATATCTTCACATTTGTTGTCAAGATTACCCTTAACTACTTCTTCAAATATGTCATTTAATACCCGGCCTATCACAGGGCCTTTCGGAAACCCGATCTTGATCAGATCGTCTCCTGATATTGCAAGTTCTTTGATCTTAAGGGGAACTCCTGCCTCCATCAACTCGTCTCGGATAACCTTTATCGATTCAAGCTGATTTATCCGATCACGGCCGAATGACGAATGAGCCATGATGTCCGCTTTTTGAAGAACAGCCAGGATATCTATAAATTCCGGATCATGTTCTGTCATAAATCTGTACACATTCTCCCTTGTGGGCTCGACAAACTTATCGTGAAGCAGTACGAGTTCAGATACCGTCTTCTTAAGTTCATTGGGGAATTTGAGTTCTTCCGCAAACCTTAATGCGATCTCATTACCCAGTTCCTCATGCCTTTTCATATTTCCGACCATCCGAACGGAAGCCGGCTTCCCGATATCATGGAGAAGCGCAGCATATGACAAGGCGGCATCTCTCCTGCCGGTCTCATCATCAAAAGGCAGATTATCGATCACGGCAAGAGTGTGCTCCAGCACATCAAGATCATGATATGCCGATCTCTGATCATATCCTTCTATCTCCTTCAGCTCAGGAAGTATAACTGACAGGACATCCGTATTCTCCCGTATGATGCGGGATGCCGCCCTGCCGCATATCATGTCGGTGAATTCCCTGAAGATCCTTTCGGCCGAAATATTCTTCAAAAGATGACCGCACCTTATCATGGCGGCGGCCGTATCTTCTTCTATCTTAAGATCATGCTGAGATGCAAATCTCAAACCTCTCATTATCCTTAAGGCATCTTCAGTAAAACGTCTGTCAGGATCTCCGACTGCACGAACGATCCCGGCTCTTATATCGTTGACGCCGCCGACAAGATCATTCACCCTGCCGTCACTTCCGAGGTAGAGCGCATTCATGGTGAAGTCACGCCTTCTTACATCTTCTTCTATATTATCCGAGAATAGTACTATATCAGGATGGCGCGAATCTGAATATGTCCCGTCATTTCTGAATGTGGTTATCTCAATGGGATTCCCCTCCGACATCAGTGTCACGGTACCGTGCTTGACGCCGGTCTCGATTATCATGCGAATATCATTTGCCTTGGCAAGTGCCATCACTTCCTCGGGGCGTGCCGAAGAAGCTATATCATAATCATGCGGCTCTCTGCCGGATATCAGATCTCTTACGGCACCGCCGGCTATATATGCCGTGTAGCCGTTACTTTCGAGAAGATCCAATATCCTCTTACAGTAATCCGGGATCGTATATATCCTGTCACTCATGAGAACATGCCGTCAGCAGCATATCGGCAAATGCCCTGCTTTCCAGTTTATGAAGATCATAAATTGATGCTTCGCGGCGGACATCATCGGCGATCGCCACAGCTTCCTTATCTTCAAAATCCGGAAGTCTTATATATTCCTCATACCTTGAACAGATATAATCAAGTCTGTCTATAAGATTGGAAGCTGCACGTTCGTCATCGGCATTCTGCGTGCATATACTGAGATATCGTGCCAGATCCGCAAGAGCTTTGTTACAAAGATCCTTCTGTGCCTCTACAAGATACCTTAAGAGCTTCAGATATGCGGCTCCGTGTACGTCACCGTATCTTTCGATCAGTTTATGGACTGCAATGTGCGTATAACCTATTCCCGTCTTCCTGACCGACAGGCCGGCATAATAACCGCCGACGGCAGTCTTATACCTTAAGTATGAATCCTCGGGATTCTTCTTCATATTATTCAAGCTGTCATAGATTATTCCGCATGCAACCGCCGCATCTGCTCTGTACATTGCTTCATCATAAGCGAGCGGAGATATATAGGATTCAATTGCTTCACAAAAAGCCGTAAGGGCACTGTCCACTGCCGCCTCATGTTCGGTGCGCATCGACAGCTCCGTATCGATAACGACCACCTCGGGGATGATCATGCTGCTCCTGACCATAAGCCATTTGCCGCCGTTTTCAGATACGAACTCGGCGAAAGGAGTGGCACACGAAGCACCTGCATCCATTGCTATGCAGCAGAGATTATACTTACCGTTTCTTACCTGACCGTCACCGACGATGTCCGTAAGCTTTTTTGCCGAAGGTGTATTGGCCATTGCAATGACCAACTTGCCGCAATCGATATCAGAAGTACCTCCTACCGTGACAACGGTATCGCAATTATATTCGCGGAACATACCGAGAGCCTTGTCGATATCAACCTGCTTCAAAAGTCCGGGCTCCTTCTCGAAAGAAAAGATCCTAAGACCCTTTTGGATAAGCATTTCGTTAAGCTCTTCAAATACCTTGTATTTCTTTACATTCTTCGAGCAGATAAAGAGCACTCTTCTGGTATGAAGCCTTTCGAGCTCTACTACCAGAGAAAATACCGACCCGCTTCCGGACAGGACGCATTGTGCCTTAAAGTCCGTGTGAGCCGCGTATTCTACGTAACTGCCTCTTTTGCTCATATATCAGCTGAGCTGCTCCTTGATAGCCGCCAGGAATTCGTCAAAATCTTCGAATGCGGGAATGTCGGGATTATCAGCCTTGATCTTATCCGTACTCTTAAAGAGAAATCCTGCCTTGCTGGCCTTGATCATGGCAAGGTCATTAAAGCTGTCTCCTGCCGCTATAGTCTCAAAACCCATGGAATGCAGTGCCTTGACTGTAGTGAGCTTGGACTGTTCGCATCTCATCTTAAAGCCGGTGATCTCACCGTCAGGTGCTACTTCAAGCGTATTACAGAAAAGTGTGGGATATCCGAGCTTAGCCATAAGCGGCTGAGCAAACTGAGTGAAAGTATCACTTATGATTATTACCTGAGCAACACTTCTGAGTTCATCAAGGAACTTCTTAGCGCCGGGAAGAGGATCGATCTTGGCGATAGTATCCTGGATCTCTTTAAGTCCGAGACCGTGCTCCTTAAGGATTCCGAGCCTCCACTTCATGAGCTTGTCATAATCAGGCTCGTCTCTTGTAGTCTTCTTAAGTTCGGGGATACCCGACTCCTCGGCAAATGCGATCCAGATCTCGGGAACGAGAACTCCTTCCATATCAAGACAAACAATATCCATAATCTAAATACCTCCAAATCTTATTTTACATATTATCGACTTACACGCGCAAGTCGTCATAAAGCCCTGCCTTAAGTCTTTTGCAGAAGTGTCACTGCCTCGATGGAATCAGTCCAGGGGAACATATCCACCGGTATCGCCGTCTTTACCTTATATCCCAGCTGCGTAAAGACCTTAAGATCCCTTGCAAGTGTCTCCGGATTACAGGAAATGTATACTACTCTCGGCACCTTCAGACGATCCACTGCCGATATAAACTCCCTGGTGGAACCGCTTCGGGGCGGATCCATAAAGACAACATCGTACTTATTGTCAGCTGCTACCGCTTCATTAATAAAATGAGTAGCATCGCTGCAGATAAATCTGATATTTTTTCGGCCGTTGATCTTCTTATTGGTTATGGCATCCCGGACGGCCGTACCGTTGAGCTCAACTCCGATCACGCTTCCGGCGATCTTAGATGCAGCCATGCCTATCGTACCGATCCCGCAATATGCATCAAGCACTTTATCGTCAGGCTTAAGCTCCGCCAGGGACATCGCCGTAGAGTAAAGCCTTTCGGTCTGCGCATGATTGATCTGATAGAAGGATTCCGCAGATATCCTGAACTTCAACCCGCAGAGTTCATCTGTTATGAACCCGGGACCGAAAACGGTCTCACTCCTGCCTCCGAGGATCATGGAGTCCTTCCTGTTATTGATATTAACGACCACCGTAGTTATCTCAGGATGAAGCACCCTCAGCCTCGCTATGAAATTCTTCTTCCCGGGAAAGAATGAATTACCGTTTACAAGAACAACGAGGACTTCACCTGTTGCGACCGCCATGCGGATCAGGACTCTTCTTATAAGCCCGTTACCGGTCTTTTCATCGTAGACCGGAAGCTTGAAATCCGTAACGAGCATCCTGATGTCAGCTATTATCGATGCCGCTGTCCTGTCTTCGATGATGCAACTGTCATTTTGAACTATCTTATGAGTTCCTTCGGCGTATGTACCTGAAATGACCTTGCCCTTGACCCTTCCGAAGGCCGCATGTACCTTATTACGATAGTGGTAGGGATCTTCAGCGCCGATCATGGGGGCGATCTCACAATCGATCCCTTTAAGCAGCTCGGCGAAACGCTCCTGTTTTTTCAGGAGCTGTTCATCATAAGACATCCCGATATACGAACATCCGCCGCATATCTGAGCCTTGATGCAGGAACTTATGCCTTTATCTTCAGAATAATGCTCTCGATGCATTTGTTACCGTATTGGCAAGAAGTACCGAAGTAGTTACGGAACCGACTCCTCTGGGTACCGGCGTGATGGCATCTACGATCTCCGACACACCTGCAAAATCAACGTCACCGCAGAGCTTACCGTTCTCATCCACATTCATTCCGACATCGATCACGATCTGACCCTCTCTTACATAGTCAGCCGTGATCATCTTAGCTTTACCTGCTGCTGCAACGATTATATCCGCAGCCTTACACTCTGCCTTCAGATCGGCTGTCTTAGTGTGGCAGACAGTAACCGTGGCATTCCCGGCAATGAGCATAAGAGCTACCGGCTTTCCGATGACGAGGCTTCTGCCGATGACAGTTACCTTCTTGCCCTTGATATCAATACCATAGTGATCGATGATCTCCATTACCGCCTGTGCCGTACAGGGAGCAAAACCATCCTTGTCGCCTGCGAAAAGCTTGGCCATATTGGCATTTCCCATACAGTCGACATCTTTACCACTGCTTATGGAATTAACGATATTCTTGTCAGTAAGATGCTTCGGGAGCGGGCGGAAAAGCAGTATACCGTGTATCTCAGCATCGCTGTCGAGTGCCGCTACCGTCTCATCGAGGTCTTCCTGCGTTACGTCCTCGGGAAGTTCTACTACCGTGACCTGACATCCCATATCGGAAAACTTCTTCTTAATGCCTCTCTCATAAGCAAGGTCATCTTCTCTGGCACCTACTCTTACTACTGCGAGAGTAGGAACTATGCCCTTACTCTCCAGATCTGATATCTGTGTCTTCAAACGTTCGTTTACCGCATCTGCTGCGGGCTTACCGAGTAATTCCGTCATACCTTAAGTCCTCCGAGTACAAGCTCATATGCCTTGTCGCATCTGTCCGATATAGTCTTTACAAGATCATCTGTCTTCTTATTGAGCTCAGATGCATATTCTCTGTCTTTCATCAGCTTGGTGTTGATATACACGTTCATGGAAGCTCCGCATACGGCAGCCTTACATGCAGCGGCAGCAACTCCGACGTCACTGATCGCAAGGCGAGATCCCTTCACGGATAACTCCTCGATAATAAGAGAGACTTCATTCATCGTCTCTACGATCTCATAAGGTGCACCACTTGCAACCTTCAGAGCAGACTCCAGCTTCTCATCTCTTCCCGGCTCTTCCTTCGGAATGGAATAAGCTCCGGCTAAAGGCTCGAAAGCATCGGCATCCTTCTGCATAAGATCTGCGATCTTACCGGTAAGCACTGCCGTATCCTGAAGGATCCTGTCGATATCGCCCTGATATTCCGCATACTTCTTCTTACCTGTAGTAAGATTAGCTACCATTGAGCAAAGCGCGGAAGAAACGGAACCCATAAGTGCGCTTGCTCCTCCGCCTCCGGGTACAGGTGCACCGGAACTTAATTCTTCAAGAAACAGATCAATGCTTTTTTCTCTCATATTGTCATCTACCTCGCATAATTAAATACCCATCCATTATATACGAAAGCAAAAGGACTGTCTTTGAAAAATAAAGACAGTCCTTTGTAGTTTTATTGTTTATCCCGCCTTATCCGACGATCCTTCTGATAGTCAATATAGGCATCATATCAAGGTTTCCGTATCTTACGTCTTCACGGGAATTGGATGCGTGGATAACCTGACCTCCGCCGACGTAGATAGCCACGTGTCCGCAATATCCTCCGCCGTAATCATAACAGACGACATCTCCCGGCTGGATATTATCGCGGCTTACTTCCTGACCGTAGTT
>CACZPC010000146.1 GCA_902782985.1 Oscillospiraceae bacterium | reverse complement strand
CGAGGAGAAGGTAAGATACGACGAGCTCGCAGGCAGAAATGCAGTAACTAACATGAAGAAGGGTCTTCTTAACGATGCTGCTACATACGACGCTTACATGGCTTGGTACACATCCTGGAAGAGACTTGTAGAGGTAATCGGTGAGAAGGATGCTGTCCTTTATGCACATGCTATCTCCACAACTAATTCCTGTAAGCTCTGCTCTCTCTTCTTTATAAGCGACGTTAAGGGCTTGGGTCTTGATCCCGCTAACCTTGTATACGACGAGAAGGAAGCTCTTCTTGCAAAGCTCGGCGAGTCTATCGTTAAGGATCCCACATCCGTATCCGATGAACTTTTCGCTGACTTGAAGAAGTTCTTCAATGATCAGGAGCTTGTAGTCATAGTAGGCTTCGCAGGTCAGATGATCGCCACAAATAACTTCAATTCAGTATTCCGGATCGATGTTGATAAGAGACTTCTTCCCATCATTGATGAGTTCAAGCCCGCTACATGGAGACAGAACATCAAGTAAGGTGATCGATGAAAACTCTGCTTGCGTTTGGTGATTCCAATACTTGGGGCCTGATCCCGGGGACACATCCTCTTACGAGATTTCCTTATGAGAGGCGCTGGACCGGTATCCTTCAGGATAAGCTTGAAGATGATATACGCGTCGTCGAAGAAGGACTCTGCGGAAGGACAACTGTCTTTGAAGATTCCTTAAGACCCGGCAGAAGAGGACTTGCTTCTCTTCCACAGATCTTAGAGAGTCATGCTCCTATAGATGCAGTGACGATAATGCTCGGTACTAATGACTGCAAGAGCTTTTACGGAGCATCCGCGCATACTATAGGTAAGGGAGTTGAGCTGTGTCTGGACGAGATATTAAAGTATATAAGTCCGTCCAAGGTCCTCCTTATGTCTCCCATTCATCTGGGGGAAGAGGTATGGCACCAGGACAAGGATCCCGAATTCGACAGAAGATCAGTAGAAGTCAGCAGAGAACTCAAGGAAGTCTATAAGAAGATCGCAGACAGGAAGGGTGTATCTTTCCTCGCTGCATCTGATATAGTTAAAGCAAGTCCCGTTGACGACGAGCATCTCGACGAAGACGGACACAAGATATTTGCAGAGGCTGTATATAGTAAGATTCGTGAGATCATCTGATGACAAAAGGTAAAGTATTAGTTGGAATGTCGGGCGGCGTTGACAGCGCCGTCGCGGCATTTCTTTTAAAGCAGGAAGGTTATGAAGTAACGGGCGTCACTCTGAGGACCTGGGTCGGTGAAGACGGCGGGGAGAGCAGATGCTGCGAGATCGATGATGCAAGAAGGACTGCATGGGAGCTCGGCATCAGGTACTATCCCTATAACTGTCTTGAATTATTCAGGGAGAAGGTCATACTTCCATGGGCCGAAGACTATTGCCGCGGCATAACTCCCAATCCATGTATCGAATGCAACAGATATGTTAAATGGGGCAAGATGATGTATCTTGCAGATGTATTCGAAGCTGATTACATTGCCACGGGACATTATGCTCATGTAGTAAGAAGACTCAACGGAAGATATACAGTGAAGACTGCCGATCATGCCTCCAAGGATCAGACATATATGCTCTATAAGCTTACTCAGGAGCAGCTGTCGCGTACTCTTATGCCTCTTGGCGGATTAAGTAAGGACGAAGTAAGAGCCATAGCCAGGGATATAGGGATAGAGGTCGCATCAAAGAAGGATTCTCAGGAATTATGCTTTGTAGTTGAAGGTAACCATGCCGACTATATAGATGAGATCATGGACGGTAATGCTCCTGAGGAAGGATCCTTTACGGATATCGACGGGAACATCCTCGGAACTCATAAGGGAATTCATCATTACACTATAGGACAGCGTAAAGGACTTGGTATCGCGCTGGGGACTCCAAGATTCGTTACTAAGCTTGATGCATCTTCCGGTAATGTTGTCTTAGGTTATGAAGAAGATCTGATGAAGAGCAGTATTACCTGCGGTGATATCAATCTCATGAGTGTGGAAAAGCTCTCAGAAGGCGAGAAGCTGCGCTGCAATGTAAAGATAAGATATGCACATAAGGCGGCACCTGCAAGTATAAGTCCGCTCCCTGACGGTAAGGTCAAAGTCGAATTCGATTCAGCCGTAAGAGCACCTTCGCCCGGACAGTCGGCAGTCTTCTATGACGATGAAGGATGCGTGATCGGAGGCGGAAGGATCCTTATATAGAATACTTATCATGAACGATAAGTGATGTGTTTATTTGAGTTCCGTCAAAAGAATTGACGTACTAGGTAAATGGTGTTAGTGTTTTTAATAACTTTTCAAATGATAACACGTCACCTGTTTTGAACGGATGAAGCGGGAACCGTTACAGTTCCCGTTTTTTGTAACCGGTGATCGGGAAGGGGATCTGATGAGTATCATTAAAGACGTATCTGATTACATCCGACAGGGGGAGACAACCGGCGAGGATCTTGGTCTTGAGATTGAGCATTTCGTGATTAACAGCGAGGGGATGCCGATGGATTTTCATGTTGTATCGAATCTTATCGCTGAAGTTGCAGGCAGGATCGGAGCCCGGATCATCTATATGGACGATTATCCCGTAGGATATCAGACTGAGGAATATGCAGTGACCCTGGAGCCGTCATGTCAGTTTGAGATCAGTATCAGTCCGTACTCTGACATCGACAGGATGAAGGAAGTATATGACGG
>CACZPC010000145.1 GCA_902782985.1 Oscillospiraceae bacterium | reverse complement strand
TAATAATCCACGTAATAACTGGTCGGAACGACATATGTATCCGTGCCGCCGGTCTGTCCGTTTGCTTCCAAAAACGCATTATTAGCACTTTCCGAAAAGCTGTCTACCAATCTTGTAAAAGGATTATCTTCAAGTGTTTTATCATATGCAACAGAAGCCCTGATATCACGTATCACCGGCTCAAAAGAAGGGTCCGACAGATCGATCGGCATGGGAAGGCCTTCATGCTCTGCATATGAATATGTCTTTGAATACAGATCGGAAAATATAGCATAGTATCCCGCATACCTGAAATCAGCTCTCGGTGATCTGATACAGGCCAGTACTGCTGCCATATTGGCATCATATTCTCTGGCATATCCTTTGGCATGAGATATCTCGTGACATAGCGTTACCGGAAAATACAATATATCGATATAATCAGTATTCACATTTGCTTCTCCGATAAACGCATCATATACACCGGAGATCCCGGTATAGCTCCAATAGTGACTCAGCATAACACTCTTCGCTCTTATGAAATTGTCGCTCATATCAAAGCCGTAGGCCAGGGATACCGTATCCATCAGAGCATTGGCATCTCCCACACATTCATCGAAGCTTGTCTTCATGTGTCCGACACCGTAAGCATCTTCCCCTATCTCGTTTCTTGCTGTGACCATCCCGTTATAAGCCCACAGAAGTGCTGCGGAATATTCATCATAAGAATGCTCCGCCCCTGTAAAATGCATATGCTCTGCTATACTCGTACGTCTGTAATTGATACCATGCATGAGCTGGAATATCATCATCGCTATTATGGAAAGTATCAGAAGCTTTTGAAGAACAATAGAGATCCTATATATTCCATATCTTATTCCCCGATATCTTAAGCGTTTTATGAACTTCACAACAGATAATAAGATCGATCCGAGTAATAATATCGATCCTATCACAACTGCCATCTCAGTTAATGAGAAAATAAAGAAATCACTGATGGCATTAGGCAAAAATGCGATATATGAAAATATGGTCCCGCAGTATATGTCTGCAAGATCCCGATCGATCAATATCCGAGGAAATATATATACTGCCACAAGTACTGCGGATAAGAGAATAAGTATCACTATTCTTTTTATGAAGCCCATTGGAGCAAAGCGAGCTCCTCCTGTTTTAAAGATACGAATCATATGATCATACCTTCCCGAGAAGTTTAAATATAAAATATAAGATCGCATATATGACCGGTTGGTGAATAATATAAACGATAAGCGAGTGCCTTCCGAGAAATCCTAATGGTGCAAGTACCTTCCTAATTTCCTTTCCAGTATCGGGGAATAAAGTCTTCTTGTCAGGATAAACTGCTCTTCCGATCGCAGAACCTGTCAAAAATACACCCAGCCAAGGTATCAACGGCATATAATCCACAACTGAGGGCTCTCCTATTACAGTTATACCCAGTGGCATTAACAACAGATTAGAACTCGTATCATCATAAAGATACAGTCGATTATTAAGCATCATAATATAGATCCCGATCATACCGAGGATTAATGTCACTATTCTGCTGTTGAGCTTTAGCTTATCAGCGAGAAATATAATAAAAGCATATATCAATGTTGATATGCTGAGCATATGAAGTACATTAAATAAGATCAAACAATAGATATTCATCACCTTAGTTACAAATAAGGTTCCGAAAGTAAATGTAAGAGCAACACATAAAAGCTTCAGACCTCTCTTCAGATTATTCCTCGAAAAAGAGCAGCAGATTCCGGATATCCCGACAAACAGAACTATTATTATCGGGTGAACAAATTCCCAAAACCAATCACTATGCAGATAATTAAATGTATCTATTCCGAATTCGTACCTTATATCCCAGGAAAAATGCATAAACATCATCATTACGATCGCAACTCCGCGAAGTATATCGAGTTCAAAAGCGCGTTCGAAAGTCTTATGTTTTATATCCTTATTTTCTCTATTCAACATCATATACAGTTATATTGAGCACCAGCTCAAAGTCTAAATAAATTTCCCTATAGTAACGAAGTCATTGTAACACAAAAAGGCTCCGCTTAAAGCGGAGCCTTTACTGTATTATCGATCGTTATCTCAAGAAAGAGTTACATTCATACTACCGGCAACATATATTGTACGAGAATGATTATCCCATGTAACTCTAATCTCGTGTGTACCAGTCTCCATGATCTGGATCGTTCTTGGGGCACTACCATCAGCCTTATAGAATGCAGTATTTCCTTCCGGAACGTAAAATGATGTAGGGTACTCAAGTACTAATGTGCCCGGATTACGATAATTATCTACCATATAGAGAGTATATGAACAAACATGATCAGTATAAGTGACATCACCTATATAAATT